>JAUWRQ010000331.1 GCA_030610515.1 Candidatus Eiseniibacteriota bacterium
ACATGAGGGGCAGGACGCTGAACGATGCCTTCGTCATCTTGGACGAGGCGCAGAACAGCACGATGCCGCAGATGAAGATGTTCCTGACGCGGCTCGGATTCAATTCGCGGGCGGTGATCACAGGGGACATAACGCAGATCGATCTCGCGACCCCGGAGATGTCCGGGCTCGTTCGCGTGCAGGATGTCCTTGCGGACATCGACGGGATCGAGTTCGTCTATCTTAGCGATAGCGACGTTGTCAGGCACCGGCTCGTGCGCGAGATAGTCAAGGCGTTCGAGCGCTATGCCTCGACGAAGGAGACGGAGGCGGGGGAGGGCGACTGATGGCTGGGCCGTTCAGACGCAAGCCGGAGAGGCCGGCGAGGGCCGAGAGAGTTCGGCTCGACGACCTGCGCGCCGAGAGTCCTCCGAGCGAGGTGGTCAAGCGCGCGGTGCTCTACGGACTGCTGGCCGTGGCCGGGTTCCTTCTCATACTCGAGTTTCTCTTTCCGGGGCCGGCTCCAGGCACAGGCATAGAGCTTCAGAAGGAGCAGGTCGCGCGCGAGGAGATCGTGGCGCTCTTCGATTTCGACGTTCTGAAGACCGAGGCCGAGTTCGAGGAGGAGCGTGAGTGGGAAGCAGCGCAGGTCCTGCCGGTTTTCGAGCACGACCCGTCGCAGCAGACCGAACAGCGCAAGAGATTCGGCGAGTTTCTCACCGAAGTCTACGGCGTGCGCGGCGGGCCTGAGTCGGACAGGCAGAAGGCCGACATGATTGGAGAGCTGGGAGTCGCGCTGTCCGACACCACGCGGCTCGCGCTCCTTGACGCCGACCAGTCGGAGCAGGTCGAAGAGCTTGCCAGGGAGATCCTGCTGGCGCTCTCGGAGCGTGGGGTCTTTGGCCGAAGAGGTCTTCCCGACCTCTCGGTCGACGACAGTGTGATGTACAGAAAGGGCGACGATGAATCGATGGAATTCGTCCGGCAGTTCCTGCCCCTGGCCGACGTTTCGGCCACGGTCCAGGCCGAGGCCGAGCGAATCCTGGAGAAGAGAGCGCTCGCCCGGGCCGTCGTCGAGATCGTCGTGCCCTTCGTCGCCGAGAGCGTCTTCTACCGCGAGGGCGAGACGGAGCGCAGGCGCAACGCCGCCCGTCGATCCGTCTCTGAGTTCATTGGGGTGGACGTCAAGGAAAACGAGGTCATCGTCCAGAAGGGCGAGCGGATCACCGAGGAGCATCTGCGGATGATCCACTCGATGGACCGCAGGCAGAACGAGCTCCTGAGGCTCGAGGTCGGACCGAAGCGTTTCTTCGCCCCCCTGGGCCGCCTGCTGCAGGCTCTGGCTCTCCTCGGCGCGCTCACGCTCTATCTGTCGGTCCGCCGACCCGTCATGCTCTACGACACGCGGTTCCAACTCCTGTTTTTGTCGTTGTGCGTCGTGGTCATGGGTGTGGCGTCGGCGAGAGTCGAGATCGGTGACGCCTCGTTGTACCTCGTTCCGATAGCGCTCCTCGCGATGTTGTCGGCCATGCTCTTCGATCTTGAGTTCGCCGTGATCGCGACGTCGTTCGTCGTGTTGCTCACCGCCACGTACGCCGGGTTCGGGCTGCCGTTCGTCTTCATTTCGATGATAGGCGGTGTCGTCGCCGCGCATTCCGTGCGGCGCGTGCGGCATCGGGAGGACTTCTACTGGTCCGGAATCCTCGTGGTGGCAACGTACGCGGCGAGCATAGCCGTGACGGATCTGGCGAGGGCGGACGTGGGTATCGGGACACTCACACGTGCCGGTTGGGGCGGGCTGAACGCCATCGTATCGATGGGAATCGTCGTCGTTGCGCTGCCCCTCTTCGAGCGGGGCTTCCGCGTCACGACGGACATCACGCTCCTTGAGCTGGCCGACATGAACAAGCCCCTCCTCCGCAAGATGGCGATGACGGCGCCCGGAACCTATCACCACAGTATAATCCTTGGGAACCTCGCCGAGGCGGCGGCGGAGGCCATCGGCGCGAATGGGCTGCTCGCTCGCGTCGGTTCCTACTACCACGATATCGGGAAGCTCGTGACGCCCGGCTATTTCGTGGAGAACCAGCAGGGCCTGGACGCGTCCCAGAGCAAGCACACGGGCGTTCGCCCCAAGGTCTCGAGTCTCGTCATCCGCTCGCACATCAGAGACGGGGTCGAGCTGGCCAAGAAGGAGCGGCTTCCGGAGCCCGTCATCGACATCATTCGCGAACACCACGGCACGACCGTGATGGAGTACTTCTACAACAGAGCTCTCGAGGAGGCGGAGTCCCGGTCGGACGTCAGCGCCGACGACTACAGCTACCCCGGGCCGCGGCCGCGAAGCAAGGCGTCCGCGAGCATCGCGCTCGCCGACACAATCGAGGCGCGGATTCGTTCGATCGACGAGCCCCTGAACCAAAAGAGGATCGAGGCCGAGGTTGACGAGCTCATCGAGAAGCGGTGGCGGGAGCACCAGCTCGACGACGCTGAGCTGACGCTCTCAGACCTCCGGCGCATCCGCGATGCCTTCTGCCGCGTGCTGGTAGGGATGTACCACCAGCGAGTGAAGTACCCCGACCAGGAAGGGAACGGGTCCAACGGCGAGGGTGGAGGTTCCACGAGCGACGGACCGGCG
>JAUWRQ010000210.1 GCA_030610515.1 Candidatus Eiseniibacteriota bacterium
CGTCTCTCGCACGCGGTGGCGGTCAGTACGCACGAGAGCTTTCGCTGGCACGTCAATCGCTGGCTATCGGGAACGTCGAGGAAGCCATCAGGATCTACACGCGCGTGCTCGAGGCGGGTCCTGAGGACACGCGCGCCCTCTGGGGTCTGGTCGAGGTCTACGCGTCGGCGGGGATGGACCGGGAGCACCTCGTCCCACTCTTGAGCGACTGGCTCGCGGATCATCCTGACGACCTTCGCGCGAAGCGCGAGCTCGGTGCCGCGTTCGCAAGACTGGGCGACCACGATCTCGCACATGAGACGTGGATGGACGAACTCCATCACGGTCGCCCCGACGCTGCGCGCTACTCCGAGATCGGATCCCTGGAGCTTCGCCACCAAATGCTCGAGCCGGCGGTGGAGACGTTCCTGGAGGCGCGCCGCGCCTTCGCGATGCCCTACCTCTTTGCAGAGGAACTCGTGCGCGCCTACACCGAGCTCGGCCGCTACGAACAAGCGATGAACGAGTGCCTCGTCGCCGTGAACGAGCATCCCGGCATCGTGCAGTGGGCGGTGAACCGCATCGAGCTCATGCTGGACGGAGGTGTGTCGCGGCGAAGCGTCGAGCGGTTCGCCGACGGGATGGCCGCTTCGGACGCGTCGAGCCCCTCGGTACTGAGCTTTGCCGGAAGCGTCTATATCGTTCTGGAACGTCCGGAACGAGCGCTCGACGCGTTTCTGCTCGCCGACGTCGCGGCCCGCGATGACGGTCGTCTCATCTTCAAGCTGGCGGCGGTCCTCAACGACGCGGGGCTCAGTGAAGAGGCGCACGAGGCGTATCTCGCCGTAGCCGAGCGTCACCCCGGGTCGGCGAAAGCGGCAGAAGCCGGCGTCGAGATCGGGCGGGGCCTCGCGAGAGACGGGAAGCTCTCCGAGGCGCTCGCTGCGCTGCACGCGACGGGGGCTCGCTACACGCAGCACTCGGCCGGAGGGGAGGCGCTCCTGGTCGCGGCCGAGCTCGAGCTCTTCGAGCGGCGCGACCCCGCGGCGGCGCTTGCAGCGGCAGACGAGCTGCTCGGGGCGCGGCGGAGCAAGGGCAAGCTCCTCGTCGAGGAAGCGAAGCTGCTCCGCGTGATCGCGTTCCTGGCCCTTGAGAGGTTCGGCGACGCGCACTCTGCGGCGGAAGATCTTCTCTCGAAGCGACTGCATGGGTGGATGGAACAGAAGGCCTCCTACTACCTGGGGTTTTCGTCGTTCCTGGCGCACGAGCGCAGGCGCGCTCTTGACGAGTTCCGCGCGATGATAGAGGCGGATGCGGCAGGGCGGCTCGTGAACGACGCCCTCCGCGTGATGCTCGTGATCGCGGAGGCCGAGGAGGGCTTCGGTGACGGGCCGGTCGGGCTTCTGGCCGACGCGCACGCCGCGAACCTCCGAGGAGACGGAGCGTACGCGGAGACGCTCCTACGAAAGATCGTCGAGAGCGGTCCCGGCAGCGTCGCCGCCACGGAGGCGGTGCTTCTTCTGGGAGCGCTGGCGTCGTCCGAGGGAGACCACGAGCGAGCTCTGGCGACGTACGCGAGGCTCGAGAGTGAGAGTTCGTCTCTCACCGCGCGCGCGGAGGCGCTCATGCGCTCGGGCGATATCATGCTCTACGATCTCGAGCGTCCCGACGATGCCGTCCACAAGTACGCGGCGATCCTCGAGGACCTGCCCACGAACGCGCTGTCCGGTGAGGCGCGCAGGAAGATAGACGACATCCGGAAGAGAAGGGGCGTGGAGGGATGATGGGATTTCAGAAGGGAGCGACGATGGCGCTCGCGTGTGCGGTCGCCGCCCTTGCCCTCTTGGCAAGTGTTGCGAACGCCGTCCTGATCCCGATGGACCTGACGCAGACCGACCATCTCAAAGCGTACGGGGTCACATACTGGGCGCTCGAGAGGGGATACCGCGTGGAGTGGCTCCTGAACTACCGGAGCGGTTCGTTTCTCGTCCTGGACGGCGGGACGGACGTGACCGACGAGTGCCGCTTCCGTGGCGTGACGTGGGAGGAACCCGGAGGGGCCGAGCTGGCCGCGATCTACCGGACGATCGAGGAAGAGAACATGGAGGTCGTCCTCCTCGAGAAGGCACCGGCGGTCGCGCTGTACGCTCCGGACAACATCCAGCCGTGGGACGACGCCGTGCTGCTCGCCCTCGACTACGCGGAGATTCCGCACACGATCATTTGGGACGAAGAGGTTCAGGCCGGGGAGCTTTCACGCTTCGACTGGCTGCATCTTCATCACGAGGACTTCACGGGTCAGTACGGGAAGTTCCACGCTTCCTTCCGAAACGCCGAGTGGTACAGGGAACAGAAGGAGTACTACGAAAGGCTCGCGACCGAGCAGGGATACGCCTCGGTCTCGGAGCACAAGAAGGCGAGCGCCGGAGCCATCAAGGAATACGTCGTCCGCGGAGGCTTTCTGTTCTCGATGTGCTCAGGCACCGACAGCTTCGATGTCGCCCTGGCCGCCGAGGGCGTGGACATCGTCGACTCGCCGTTCGACGGCGATCCACCGGAGCCCGGGTATCTCAACAGGCTCGACTACTCGAAGTGCCTTGCGTTCACGGACTTCACGCTCATACCGAGCCCCAACGTCTACGAATTCTCCGACATCGACATGACGGACGTAACGAGACTGCGGCCGCAGGAGATCGACTACTTCACGCTCTTCGAGTTTGCCGCGAAGCACGACCCCGTGCCTGCGATGTTGACCCAGTGCCACGTGAACATCGTGCGCGGGTTCATGGGACAGACGACGACGTTCCGCAGGAGCCTCGTCAAGCCGTACGTCACGGTGCTCGCTGACTACCCCGAGACCGACGAGGTCAAGTACGTGCACGGGAACCTCGGGCGCGGCACGTTCACGTTCATGGGCGGGCACGACCCGGAGGATTACAGGCACATGGTGGGCGACCCGCCGACCATTCTCTCCATGCACAAGAACTCGCCGGGCTACCGTCTCATCCTCAACAACGTGCTCTTCCCCGCTGCGAAGAAGAAAGAGCGCAAGACGTAGGCCTCGGTCTCGCCCGCCGCTACGTCGCCGCACCGGGCGTGACGTGGTTCCCGGAGATGAGGCGCAGTACAAGAGGCAGGATGAACTCGGCCACCGCGCGATGACCGTTCTCATTGAGGTGAATGTCGATGGAGCCGTACATCCGGACGCCCTCGGCACCGCTGCTCGCCATCTCATCCAACGGGTCGACGAGGAGCATCCCGCGCGCCTCGAACTCGGACGCCAGCATGCAGTTGGGTTGCCTGAGATCGACCGCTTCCGGGTCGATTCCGAACGATTCGATGTAGTCCTCGAACAACTCGTCGTGGACCTGGTAGTTCGCGGGTATGAGCACGAACAGGACCGGCGTTCCCCTGCGTTCGAACTCATTCCGGATCCTCTCGCACACATACGCGGTCGTCGCCCACCGCGCGGAGTCGGCCTCGCTCCTGTCGTGCACTACCGGGAAGTAGAGGGGCGTGAGGCCGATCTTGGCAAGCTGTACGCTGAGCGTCGACCGCGACAGGATGAAAAGATGGGACCGGGTCTCCAGAAAGTCGTTGATGGGAAAGAGGAGGGCGTCAATGAACTCCTTGCGCTTCATCTCGCGCGGGATGCGAAGGTTGTGTCTCCTCGCGTAGGTTTTCTCGGGGAATGAGTCGACCACGGCCTCCACGGTGTCGTTGCCCACGTACAGGGCCACGATGCCGAGATCGAAGTGACTTCTCGGCAGGGTC
>JAUWRQ010000180.1 GCA_030610515.1 Candidatus Eiseniibacteriota bacterium
AGCGCGTGTCACGCCGAACAGGAGGATGCAGAGCATGGACAGCACAGGCAAGCCCACGGTTGCCATCGTGATGGGCAGCGACTCGGATCTGCCGACCATGAGAGAGGCGGGGAAGATGCTGGAGCGCTTCGGTGTGCCGTACGTGACGCGCATCTCGTCCGCGCACCGGGCGCCGAAGAAGACGCACAAGCTCGCCGAGACGTTGGAGGAGGAAGGGATTCGGGTGTTCATCGTCGGGGCGGGACTGGCCGCGCACCTCGCGGGGGCCATCGCGAGCGTGACGACGCTCCCGGTCATCGGCGTACCGATGGGCGGCGGCAGTCTCCAGGGAGTCGACGCGCTCTACGCTACGGTGCAGATGCCCTCCGGGATTCCCGTGGCAACGATGGCCATCGGAAAACACGGCGCAAAGAACGCCGCGATCATGGCGGCCGAGATCCTGGCCCTTCAGGACGCGGAACTCGCCGCGCGCCTCCGGGCGCACAGAGAAGAGATGGAGCGCTCCGTGGATGAGAAGGACCGTGAGGTTTCCTCCGGATCGATGTCGAAGGCAGCCTTGGGACTCACCGGGGAAGGGAAGCCATGAGCAGCGTCGTCATAGTCGGAGTGCAGTGGGGCGACGAGGGCAAGGGGAAGATCACAAACGCCCTCTCGACCGAAGCGGACATGGTGGTGCGCTTCCAGGGTGGGGCGAACGCCGGCCACACGGTCTCCCTGAACGGTGACCCCATCGTGTTCCACCTGCTCCCCTCGGGCATCTCCGTTCCCGGCGTCAGGTGCGTGATCGGTCCGGGCGTCGTCGTGGACCCGCAGGCACTGGTGGATGAGATCGACATGGTCGCCGAGCACGGCGTCGAGGTGGGCGACAACTTCTGGATCGACGTCGGCGCGCACATGGTGATGCCGCACCACAAGGCGCAGGAGGCCGCCGAGGAGAAGGCAAGGGGAAAGGGCGCAATCGGGACGACGCTCCGCGGCATCGGGCCGACCTACGCGGACAAGCACGCGCGGGAGGGACTCCCGATAGGCCTCTTCGCGGATTTCGATGCATTCAGGGAGCGTTACGTCGCGGTCGCGAGCAGGAAAAACGAGCTACTGACGAAGCTCTACGGCGCCGAGCCCGTGGACATCGAGGGTTCCCTAGAGAGGCTCCGGGGCATCGCGGACCGTCTGCGGCAGCACCTCGCGGACACGCCGGGGAGCATCCGCGACGCGCTATCGTCGGGCAAGAACGTCATCTTCGAGGGAGCGCAGGGCACGCTGCTGGACATCGCGTTCGGCACGTATCCCTACGTCACGTCGTCCTACACGACGGCGGCCGGCGTGTCGCCGGGGACGGGAGTTCCACCCTCCATGATCGGCAAGGTCGTCGGGATCGCCAAGGCGTACATCACGCGGGTGGGGGAGGGTCCTTTCCCCACGGAGTCGCCGGACGAGCGAGGCGACGCCATCAGAACGTGCGGACACGAGATGGGTGCGACGACAGGCAGACCACGCAGGTGCGGCTGGCTGGACGGCGTCGCGCTCCGCTACTCGGTCGACATCAACGGCGCGGACAGACTCATCATCACGAAGCTCGACGTGCTCGACTCGTTCGAGACGTTGCCCGTTTGCACGGGCTACCGCATCGACGGCGAGACGACGACGCGGTTCCCGAGGACCGTTCCCGAGCTCGCGAGGGCCGAGCCGGTCTACGAGGAACTCCCGGGCTGGAAGACGAGCACGCGCGACGCGCGCAGGCCCGAGGATCTTCCGGCCGAGGCGACGGCATACATCAAGCGCATCGAGGAGCTGGCGGGCGTTCCGGTGGCGGCTGTCTCCGTGGGCGCCGCGGCGCACGCCGTGGTCGAGTTCGAGGACATCCTGTAACCGGGCGAAGCAAAAATCTCATCGAGTGAGCCCGGCATCGACGGCCGGGCTCATTCGTTCTCGGCGTTCCTGGTGGTTGAGAGCTGGAGCGTCGTGTTGGGGTTCCTGCCACGAAGGGTCCCGGAGGAGTCCCGCCTCGTGGTCACTTCCCGGCTCCCTTTCGGTCACCGGTTGAGAGCACCGGCCCCGCTAGCGGTAGAGGCTCTTGATCTTGGTCCAGGTCGTGCTCTCGACAGGGCTGCACACGACGACGTCGATGATGATAGTCGCGCCGTTGTTCCAGAAGTGGCAGTCGGGATCGAAGGCGAAGGCCAGCACGCCGTCTGCGCAGTACTCCTCTGCCGTCGTGAGAAGACCCAGCGTCGAGAGGGAGTATGACAGGTCGTCCGTCGTGCCCGAGCCGTTCGTATCGCTCCACCCATCGACCAGCGGTCCGGACCCTTCGAACTCGTCCACCGAGTCGTGGCCGTCCCACAGCTCGCAGACGCCAAGGGGAGCGTCATCCAGAAGATGGATCCAAAGGACATTGGGGCCGTCGTCGAAGTTCGTGATGTCATCAATCCTGAGTTCGATGTCGCAGATCGGCATGCCGGTGAGATGAGAGACGTCGATACCCCACGTGTAGGCACAGTAGTGATCAAGGTCGTCAAGGTCCGACATGCTCGGAGTGAACGTAGCCTCAAATGCGAGGGCCCACGTCGGGACCATCGCGAGAAGCCCAGCCACAAGTAGAACCACCGTGAGTAACCGCATAGCCTCCTGCACCTCTCTCTGGTGAGCGTTTGTCCGTCGCCGGCCCCACGGGTCGAGCCCCGTGACGAGCCGGCAAACGCATTGTAACACAAAACATGGTGACTAGCAAGAGCCTAGAGCGCCCTTGACCCGTGAGGAAGTCGCTCGTAGGCTCGAAGTGACGGATATCCTCGGTTTCTGTCATCCCACGGAAGGAGGGACTCATGCGCCTTCTTCTTCTCGCAGTATGCCTCGTGCTACCGATCACGGCCTTCGCTCAGGGTGAGTTCTGGTGTTGGAACGCCGATGAGATCCATGCTGAGGTCTACGGCGACTCGGTTCGCATCTTCCACCGGAACGCGCTCCTCAACTGCTGCCCGGACCCCATCACGTTCGAGATCGAGGTCGGTGACGCGACGATCCTCGTCGAGGAGCACAGCCTCTACGTCTGCGACTGCGACTGTTGCTACCACCTCGAGATGACGCTGGACGACGTCCCGCCCGGTCCCTGGAACGTGCTCTATCGCTGGTTCGACATCGAGGTCTGGGACTGGGCAGAGCAGGTGGTCGAGATCGTCGTGCCGGACGTCGGGCAGCCGCTCGAGCCGTTCGTGGCGAGGCAGGCGAGCCACGGCTGCCTCGAGACGGCAGAGATCCCCGAACTCGCCGAGCCGTCGAGCTGGGGCACGATCAAGGCGTTCTATCAATAGGCTCCATCGCAGTGCACCCCGCGCACACCGCAGCCGAGCTCGGGGCAATCCCGCCGATGGGGGCACGATCCGCGTACACTGCGGCCGGGCTCGAGACAGCCCTGTCGCACTGGGCGGATTCGCGCAACGCTTTGCGCTTGACGCCCCCGTCACCCGCCACTACGCTCACGATACGATAGTCACCCCGAACCCAACCGGAGGACACGTGCCCGGCATCCAGGACGACCGCGACGACCGCGACATCCCGCTCGATGGAGTGGGTGTCACCGACCTCGTCTATCCCGTGACCATCCCCGCACGCGACGGCGGACCCCAGACCACGGCGGCCGCCATAGGCCTCTTCGTCACGCTCGGGCGGGAGGCCCGGGGCGCTCACATGAGCCGGTTCGTGGACGTCCTCGAGCGCCACCCGCGAGAGCTCTCGGCAGCCGGCATCCGGGACCTCCTCAAGCAGCTCCGTGACGCGCACGAGGCGGAGGAGGCCGGGATCGAGGTCGAGTGCGACTTCTTCGTGCGGCGGAAGGCGCCGGTCTCGGGTGCTACGAGCCTGATGGCGTGCCCCGTCTCCATCGACGCGTCGCTCGGCGACGAGTTCGACCTGATCCTGACTGTCGAGGTGCCCGTCATGACGGTCTGCCCGTGCTCGAAGGAGGCGACGGGAGGGCCGGCGCACAGCCAGCGCGGCCACGTGTCCGTCTCCGTGCGCGTGGACGGCAGGATCTGGGTCGCGGAGATTGCCGAGCTCGTCGAGGACTGCGCGAGCGGTCCGATCTTCC
>JAUWRQ010000304.1 GCA_030610515.1 Candidatus Eiseniibacteriota bacterium
ATCGTCTACAGCCACTCCGCGGGCGTCGGCGACTTCTTAGAGGAGGACGATGTTCGCGAGGCGATGTTGCTCCGGGCGAAAGTTCTCTCGAAGGGCCGGTCGGCAGTGCGACTGTCGACGCTCGACACTCTCGTCAAGATGATCAACAAGAACGTCATCCCGGCCATCAACGAGAAGGGTTCCGTCGGCACGAGCGGCGATCTCTCACCGCTCTCGCAGATGGCCGAGGTCGTGATGGGTGAGGGGCGCGCCTTCTACCAGGGCCGGCTCATGAGCGGCAAGAAGGCGATGGAGAAGGCCGGCATCAAGCCGGTGACGCTCTCGTTCAAGGAGGGGCTCGGCCTCATCAACGGTTCGCAGATGTTCACCGGGTGCGGCGCCCTCAGGATCTACGACGGGGAGCGCATCATCAAGTCGGGGATCATCTCGAGCGCGCTCGCTGCCGACGCGCTCCGGACGCCGATCGGCGGGTACGACAGGCGCGTTCATGAGGCGCGCCCGTACAACGGTCAGAACGTCGTGGCCTCGACGCTCCTCAAGCTCCTCAAGAAGAGCAAGCTCATCGCGGGCGGCTGCGGCAAGGTCCAGGACGCGTACAGCCTCCGGTGCATACCGCAGATCTACGGTCCCTCGGTCGACGCCTACCACTACGTGCGCGGACAGGTCGAGACCGAGATGAACTCGCTCTGCGACAACCCGCTCTTCTTCCCGGACGAGCGCGCGCAGCTCTCCTGCGGGAACTTCCACGGCCAGCCGGTCGGCATGGCGCTCGACTTCATGGCGCTGGCGATGAGCGAGATCGGCGGCCTTTCGGAGCGGCACACGAACCGGCTCCTGAACCCGAACCTGAACGTCGGCCTGCCGGGGTTCCTCGTCAAGGGCGAGGGACTGAACTCCGGACTCATGGTCGCGCACTACACGGCGGCTGCGCTCTGCTCGGAGAACAAGATCCTCGCGCACCCGGCCGTGGTCGACAACTTCAGCATGGCGGCGGACCAGGAAGACCACGTCTGCATGGGGCCGATCGCGGCGCGGAAGCTCAAGGAGATCAACAAGAACGTCGTCAATATCCTCGCGATCGAGATGATGTGCTCGGCGCAGGCGGTCGACCTCCTCGGGAAGGACCCCGGGAAGGGCACGGGCGCTGCGTACCGCGAGATCAGGACGGTCGCGAAGAAGCTCGTCGATGATCGGGTGCTCTACCCGGACATCCAGGCGATCGCGGCGCACATCTGGTCGTGGAAGATCGTCGACGCGGTCGAGGACGCGATCGGTGAGATCAAACTCACGTACCGCTTCCCCGAGGCGAAGAAGCGCCGCAGGAAGTAGCGGCTGCGTGAGAGTCGGACACAAGAGAAACGCCCGGAACCCCAAGGGGTCCCGGGCGTCTTCTTTGGTGCGAACTTCGGCCGTCGACCGACCTCGGATCCTCGGTCCCTACGCGCCGACCTGTGCCTTGACCCAGGAGGTCTGCACCGACTTCGGCCGCGTGATGGACACGCCGAGCGCGCGGTTGATGATGAGCTGCGACAGCATGCCCATCGCACGCGACACGCCGAAGAGGACCGTGTAGTAGTCGAACTCGCGGAGTCCGAAGTGGTACAGGAGCGCGCCGGAGCCCGCGTCGACGTTCGGATACGGGTTCTTCGCCTTGCCGTGCTCCTTCAGCACGTCCGGGATGACCCTGAACAGACGGTCGACGATCTGGTAGACCTCGTCCTCGGGGAAGACGCGCCCGCCTAACGCGTGGAACGCCGTGAAGCGCGGATCGGTCACACGGAGAACGGCGTGGCCGTAGCCCGGGATGACCCTGCCGCTGTTCAGCCTCTCCCACGCGAAGTCCTTGAGCTGCTCCTCCGTCGGGGCGCCCTTGTACTTCTCCTTGAGATCGAGCACGAACCTCAGACATTCCTGGTTCGCGAGTCCGTGGAGAGGACCGGCCAGTCCGTTGAGCCCGGCCGAGACCGCGTAGTACGGATCGGAGAGCGCCGAACCCACCGTGTGGCACGTGTTGGCGCTGACGTTTCCGCCCTCGTGGTCGCAGTGGAGCGTCAGGTAGAGGCGCATGCAGTTCTTGAACTCGCCCGTCGGATCCGGCAGGCCGAGCATGGCGGCGAAGTTCGCGCCACAGTCGAGGGCCTTGTCGGGCGCGATGCGGTCGCCCTTCTTGAAGCGGAGCCTGTAGACGCCGGCGGCGATGCCGGGGAGCGCGCCGAGAAGACGGATCGAATCCTCGAGAGCCGCCTCCCAGTAGTCGCCCTTCTGCATGCCTTCCCTGTAACGCTTCCTGAAGATCGATTCGCGCTCCATCGCGAGGATGGCGGTGTTGAACATCGCCATCGGGTGCGAGTCCGGGGCCATCGCCTCGAGCACGTCCCAGATGTACTGCGGAACGTCGGCGTGGGCCTGGTACTCGCCCTGGAGGTCCTTGAGCTCGGCGTCACTCGGCAGATCGCCCGTGAGGAGAAGCCAGAAGATCTCCTCCGGCAGCTTCTCCGTCAGGTCTCCGATCGGCCTGCCGCGGATGATGAGTCCCTTGTCCGGCTCGACGAGCGAGGTGTCACAGATCATGGCCTTGACGCCCCGCATGCCGCCGAACGCCTGGGCCACCGTCACCTCGGAGATGACCTTGTCGCCGTGACCCTTGACAAGGCTCTTGGCCTCCTCGCGCAGTCCCGGAATCTGTCCTGCGAGCTTCTGCTTCAGAAGTCCTGCCATTCGGGTTCTCCTTTCCAACCTAGGGGTGCGTGCTTCTCTTCCTCTGATGCGGTCGAGCGCAGAAAGAGATTATCTCGCGTCCCGAGGCGGAAGTCAAGCACCCGGTG
>JAUWRQ010000136.1 GCA_030610515.1 Candidatus Eiseniibacteriota bacterium
CCCACGACCTCTCCCGTTACGACGAACGACGCCCCGAGTTCCTCCATGCGATCGGCGGCCCCCCTGACCATCAGGGCGTGGCAATCGATGCACGGATTCACGAAACGGCCGAAGCCGTGCTTCGGCGCTCCGATGACGTTGAGGAGGCCGTCGCTGACGTCGATCACCGCGAGCTCGATCCCGAGCTCGTCGCACGACTCCTTCGCGAGCGCGGCGCCGAAGAACGGGGACTCGAAACTCGTGCCCACGACGTCGATCCCCTGCTCGAGCATGAGCCTGGCCGCGAGCACGCTGTCCAGCCCGCCTGAGACGAGTGCTAAGGCCCTCATTCCTTCGACACTCCTCCCGGGGAACGGGTGTAGGTTGGCGGGAATGTGTGGGAATCGAACCCACCTCGGACGGGGTCAGCCGCCCGACATAAGGGTTTGAAGCCCTCGGGATCCACCAGGACCCATCCACTCCCGCAGAAGGATTAGACGAGCGTGACCGCTCGGTCCTCTCTAGGCAGCACCCGGCCGATGACGGTGTGGCCCTCTCCCCCGGCGCGCGCGTACGCATCCGCGAAGACGCCCAGCCGCCCTTCGGGAAGCGAGATCAGAAGCCCTCCCGAGGTCTGCGGGTCGTTCATGAGATCGAGCGTGTGTCCGTCGGCGCGGGACTTCAGGAGCACGAACTGCCCGTAGTAATGCTGATTCGCCAGGAGACCGCCGGGCCTGAATCCGGCGCGGATCGTCTCGTCGGCTCCGTCTATGAGCGGAACGCTCGCGACGTCGATCTCGAGCATGACGCCGCTCGCCCTGGCCATCCCGACAGCGTGGCCGACGAGCCCGAACCCGGTCACGTCGGTCGCCGCCGAGGCACCGGCCTCCGTCATCCCCGCCGAAGCCGCCTTGTTGAGCAGCGCCATTACGGCGGTCACCCGCGCCAGCGCCTCGTCATCCAGCGCCTCGTGCTTGAGCGCGGTGGTCATGACTCCGGTGCCGATCGGCTTCGTGAGGACGAGCACGTCCCCGTCACGCGCTCCGGCGTTCGTCACGATCCCCTCGACATCGACGATGCCCGTCACGGCGAGACCGTACTTGAGTTCGCGGTCCGTCACCGTGTGCCCGCCGATGAGCGCGACGCCCGCCTCGTCCATCTTCTCTCTCCCACCCAGCAGGATGTCGGCGAGCACAGACGCGGCCAGATCCTCATCCGGGAAACAGGCTATGTTCACGGCCACGAGCGGCGTACCGCCCATCGCATAGACGTCGGACACGGCGTTCGCAGCGGCGATTCGACCGAAGTCAGCGGCGTCGTCGACGATCGGCGGGAAGAAGTCGTTCGTCACGACGAGCGCGGTCCTGTCGTCCAACCGATAGACCCCCGCGTCGTCGACGGTGTCCGACGATACGAGGACTCTAGGGTCGGTGATCGGCGGCAGCTTCGAGAGAACTGCGTTCAGGTCCTCCGGACCCAGCTTCGCCGCTCACCCGGAGCTGCTGACTATGTGCGTCAGCTTGAGTATCTCTTCCTTCGACACGAGTCCTCCGGCCCTTGGAGAGAACTACTCGACGGTCACGCTCTTCGCGAGGTTCCGCGGCTGGTCAACGTGACAGCCGCGCTCGACCGCGATGTGGTACGCCAGAAGCTGCAAGGGCACGACCGCCAGTATCGGCGTCAGATGGCGCATCGTCCTCGGAATCTCGATGACGTCGTCCGCCAGCTTCTTCACCTGCTCGTCGCCCTCGGACGTGATGGCGATGATGCGGCCTCCACGCGATTTGACCTCTTCCATGTTGGACAGGATCTTCTTGTAGAATTCGTCCTGCGGCGCGACGACCACGACCGGCATGTTCTCGTCGATGAGCGCGATGGGGCCGTGCTTCATCTCGGCTGCCGGGTAGCCCTCGGCGTGCACGTACGAGATTTCCTTCAGCTTGAGCGCACCCTCGAGCGCCACGGGGAAGTTGTAGCCCCGGCCAAGGTAGAGGAAGTTCGAGTGGTGAGCATAGCGTCTGGCGATGTCGTCTATCTTCTCGTCTCGCGCGAGGATCTCGCGGATCTGACCCGGTATCCCACCCATCGCTTTCACGATGTGGCGGCCCTCGGTGACCGACACGTCCCTCGACCTCCCGAGCATCAGTGCGAGAGCGGCAAGGACCATCAGCTGGGACGTGAAGGCCTTCGTGGACGCGACGCCGATCTCGGGGCCGGCGTGCGTGAAGACGCCGCCGTCGCTCTGCCTGGCGATCGTCGAACCGACGACGTTGACGATCCCGAGCGCGATCGCGCCCCTGCGCTGGGCCTCGTTCATCGCGGCCAGCGTGTCGGTCGTCTCTCCCGACTGGCTGATGATGAGCGCTATGTCGTCAGGCTCGATCACCGGATTCCTGTAGCGGAACTCGGACGCGTACTCGACCTCGACGGGGACCCTCGCCAGATCCTCGATCATGTACTCGCCTATGAGCCCCGCGTGCCACGATGTCCCGCACGCCAGGATAATGATGCGGTTGGCCGTGTTCAGCGCACGCCGGTGGTCGCGGAGCCCTCCGAGCACGGCGTCTCCCGCAAGCTCGATGAGACGGCCTCTGACGGCGTCCGTCACGGTCCTGTCTTGCTCGAAGATCTCCTTGAGCATGAAGTGAGGGAAGCCGTTCTTCTCAATCATGTCGATGTTCCACGTGACGTGCTCGACGTCCTTCGTGATGAGCTCGTTCTCGAGAGTCGTCGTGGAGAAACCGTCCGGCGTGGCGACGACCATCTCGAGATCATCGAGATAGACCACGTTCCTGGTGTGGCGGATCAGCGCGGCGACGTCCGATGCCACGTAGTAGCAGTCGCTGCCGATGCCGACCACGAGCGGGCTTCCGTTCCTTGCGCCGACGAGGACCCCGGGCTCGTCCGCGTGGATGACCGCGATGCCGTAGGCTCCCTGGACTCCGGCGAGCGCCGAGCGCACGGCCCCGGCTATGTCGCCTTCGTAATGCTGCTCGATCAGGTGAACCAGCACTTCTGTGTCGGTCTCGGACTCGAAAACGTGTCCCTTCTCCTCGAGCGACTTGCGGAGAGCTCTGTAGTTCTCCACGATGCCGTTGTGAACGAGCGCGATCTTCCCGGTGCCGTCGAGCTGGGGGTGCGCGTTCACCTGCGAGGGCGCGCCATGAGTCGCCCAGCGCGTGTGAGCGACACCGATCGACCCGCTGACCGGCTGCTCGTCGAGGAGCTCCTGGAGCCCCGAGATCTTGCCGGCGACCTTCCGGACGGTCAGCACGCCGTCCTCGATGGCCGCGACGCCGGCAGAATCGTATCCCCTGTACTCGACCCTGCGAAGACCCTCGACGAGGATCGGCACGATGTCTCTGCCTCTGGTCACGCAGCCGACTATTCCGCACATTCTAGGGACCACCTTCCATCGAGCGGGAGAGAGCCTCCATGGCTCTCGCCGCGAGCGCCTGGCAGGTCTCGGGGTCGGGCGCCTCGGCGATGACCCTGACAACGGGCTCGGTCCCTGACATCCTAGCGTGAACCCAACGGTCTGGCCAAGCCATCTTTGGCCCGTCGGTAAGGTCCGGCTCGACGTCGGGGAAGGCCTCTCTCATCGCGTCCAGTATCGCTTCGCGCGACACGCCGGGAAGCTCGAGTTTCGTCTTGAGCATCGAGTATGAGGTACTCCGTTCGACGAGTTCGGACACTCCGCCGGCAACACCTGCGACCGCGGTCAGGACGAGCGCCGCCGCCGTGCAGGCGTCTCTCCCGAGATGTACTCCGGGGAGTATGACGCCACCGTTCCCCTCACCCCCAACGACGGCCGAGACCTCCTCCATCTTCGTGACGACGTTGATCTCCCCCACCCGCGAGCGATGGATGGGAACGCAGAATTCAGAGGCGAGATCGTCCATCATCCTGCTGGTCGACACGTTCGCAACGATCGGGCCGGGTGTTCGTTCGAGAACGGCTCGAGCGGCGATGGTGAGGGTGTACTCCTCTCCTATCGGGCGCCCGCGCTCGTCGACGATGGCCAGCCTGTCTGCGTCGGGATCGCAGGCGAGACCGAGGTCGGCGCGCTCCCCGACGACCAGCTCACCGAGCCCGCCGAGATTCGCGGGGACAGGCTCCGGGCCGCGGGTGAAACCCCGTCCCGGTTCGACATTCAGTGCGGTCACCCGGCAACCCAGCTCGCGTAGCATCGTCGGGAGCGCGTGGGAACCAGCGGCGTTCACGCAGTCGACGACGACGCGCAGAGCGACCGAGGCGATCCGCTCCCGGTCCACGAAGCCCGATGAGAGAACCAGATTGAGGTGATGTCGCAGAGCGCCGTCCAACCTGGATGGCTCAGGACCCGAACCTCCCTCCGACGCGGAGCCTGAAGAGCGGCCGTGGTCCGCCGGAGGAACGTCCGCTCTCTCGGCCAGGCCGTCCGCGAGCTCGAAGAGCCGGGATGTCTCCTCTCCGCCGAGAAAGACACCTCTCTTCGAGAAGAACTTGAGGCCATTCTGCGTCTCGGGGTTGTGGCTCGCGGTGATGACGATGCCGCCCGCGAGTCCTCGCTTCCTGACGGCGATGCCCACGGTCGGCGTGGGAACCATGCCGGCGTCCCAGACACGTCTGCCCGCGTCCTCGAGGCCCGCGACGGCGGCCGCCCGAAGCGCGTCACCGCCCCTGCGCCCGTCCCAACCGACCGCCACGTCCTCATCAACCATGGAGCCGAACGCCGCGGCGTAGCGGCGCACGAGCGACTCCGTAATGTCCACTCCGGTCGTGCCTCGGACGCCGGAGACGCTCCTTATGAGAGTCACTCCTCCTCCGTTTCCGTGGAGGTCGCTTCCACCTCCGGGGCGGTCGGCTGGTCCCCCGGGACGGAGGACTCTCCCTCCACGGCCGTCGGATCGTCCCCCGGGACGGAGGACTCTCCCTCCACGCCCGTCGGCTCGTCTCCCGCGCCCTCGTCCTCCCCGAGGATTCCGAGCGCCTCGAGCGCAGCGGCGGAGTATTCCGTGCCAGGGTAGCGCTCAACGATGTATGCGTATGCCTCCTCGGCGCCCGCCGGGTC
>JAUWRQ010000095.1 GCA_030610515.1 Candidatus Eiseniibacteriota bacterium
CCCCGTGGTCGAGGGACCACCGAAGGAAAGAGACCTCGAACCGCGTGGATGACACCGTCGGCGCTTGGATCAGCCCGACGTCGCTCTGCTTGACCTCTTTCTCGATGCTCTTCCTGCCTCCGTCGCTCCAGAGCGTTCCCTTTCGCTTCCCGAACGTCCACGAGAGCTCCGCCCCGATTCCCTCGACGGTGTGTCCAGTGGACACGTCGCCGTCCCCGTCAACGTAGAGCGTGAGTTCGTTACCACTCTGGAGATTGACGTCGGCGCCGATCTCGAACAGGAGCGTGAGTCGCTCGGAGTCGCTCCGGACCCAGACACGACCGAGGTCGATGGGGGAGCCGTCGGTCGCGGGATCGGCGTGAACGGGCTGAATTTCACTCCAGTCGGCGAAGCACCCATCCACAGCCGTCCGGAGCTCCGCATCCGTAGCGTGAGACGCCGTCAAGCCGAGAGCGGGGGAGGCCAAGAGCGCTGACACGGCAGCGAGCGCCGACAGCGCGGCCGGTAGCCGGAGAGCGCCCGTCGCAAGGGGTGTTCCTGACATTCAGATCCTCCTGAGTTGTAGGCCGTCATCCTGACTACAGCACGGAGGGCCTCGGGTCAACCCGCTTGCCAGTGCGAGTCAAGTTTCCATTACAGTATGTAACTAATACTCGACATCTAGGAATGCCCCTGCTAGAGTAGTCCACATGAAAGAGAGAGTCGAAAACGAGGTCCGGAAGCTCAGATTCCTGACTGGGGAGATGACTCAGGAGGAGCTGGCGAGGCGCGTGGGCGTCGCGAGACAGACCGTCATCGCGATCGAGAAGGGGAAGTACAACCCGTCGGTGGCCCTGGCGATCCGCATCGCGCGCGTGTTCGGTCTTCCGGTGGAGGAGGTTTTCTCGTTGCCGGAAGAAGGGATGAACGGAGGCGCTTCCGAGTGAACCTCGATGGAATCAGGAGGTCGGGATGAGGACTGCGAAGGGAAGGGCGATCATCGGCGGCATCATCGGCTACGCGTTCCTGCTCGCGATGGCCCTCGCCGCCGCGCTCTTCGTCAAGCAGGTTGCCGTCGAGCTGGAGGAGCCTGCGTACGAGCTGTCGCTGCTCCTTCTCGTGCCGCTTCTGGTGAAGTTCGCGGCCTGGCAGATGACGTCCCGGGGACGGAGGCGGGCCGCGCTGGGGATCGGGTTCGTCGTCGGCGGGTTCTGGCTCCTCTTCAGCATGCTGGCGGGCGACTTCAACCCGCAGCTTGCTGTCGGCGGACTCCCGCTCTTGGCGACGCTCCTGGCGCTCAAGTGGGAGAGGGTCGGTGGCGCCATTCTGCTGGCCATCGGGCTCTTCGCAATCTACTTCTTCGGAGAGATGATACTCATCGTCGTCCTGCTCCTACCGACACCGCTCATTCTCGCGGGGACACTGCTGCTCGTTGGAGGAGGCAAGAACAGACTCGAAGAGCCCGTCAGTGAGCCGCGAGAAGTACCGGCGTAGCCGTTTCGGACGCGTCATCCGCGTGGCTGACCCGCACACAGGGGCCCACCCCGAAGGGTGGGTCCTTCCTTACATTTCCTGTCGAACTTGAGATTGGGGCTGAATTGTGCTAAACTTATATAGAATGGCAAGATGTATGTTTCGCAACGGCACTGAGACTTCGGATTCGTCCCCCCACGAATGATGGAGGAGTCACTGATGAGCAGTTCAGGTCGATTCACAGGATGCAGCGTCTTCTTGGCAGCGGTCCTTCTGGTCATCGCGTCGTCGGCAGGCGCGGCGCCCACGTCGGGAGAGGTCATCGAGATCCGCGAGCCGGACGGCAGCTTCGTCGAGCTCAGGGTCTGGGGCGACGAGTTCTATTCCGTGGGCGAGACGCTCGACGGGTACACGGTGGTACGCGACGACGTGTCCGGTCTCCTGTGCTACGCACTCCTGTCCTCCGACGGAAGGAGCCTCATCTCCACGGGCGTCCCAGCGAGCGTCCTTCCTCCGGCGGCCGGCATCCCGAAGCACGTGCGGATAGCGCAGGACGCCGCGCGCGACCAGGCGTTGGGCGTGCGAGAGGACTTCGAGCGCCGGGCTCACGAGGGCCCGCTCGCGCCGCCGAAGCTCCGAGTGACACGCGGGCCGTCGACGGGCGACGTGGAGGGCATCATCCTTCTCGTGGACTTCTCCGACGATGTCGCCACGATTCCCACGTCCACCGTCGACAACTACGCCAACCTCCCCGGCTACACGGGCGACGGCAACAACGGTTCGGTGAGGGACTACTTCTACGACATCTCGGACGGCGCTCTCACGTACACGAACTACGTGCCGACAGCCTACTACCGCGCGAACCACACCAAGGCCTACTACACCGACCCGGGTGTGTCCTACGGCACACGCGCGCGCGAGCTCATCATCGAGGCCCTGACGGCGATGGACGACGCCGGATTCGATTTCAGCCAGTACGACGCCGACAGCAACGGAATCATCGACGCGGTCAACTGCTTCTACGCCGGCGGCAGGTGGAACAACTGGGCGGAAGGGCTGTGGCCGCACGCGTGGACCGTCGACTTCTGCGCGGACGGCGTCTGCACGTACCGCTACCAGATCACAGACATGGGCAGCGCGCTCACGCTGGCCACGTTCTGCCACGAGAACGGCCATATGCTTATGGGATGGCCGGACCTCTATGACTACGACGGCGACTCCAGCGGAGTGGGGGGATTCTGCCTCATGTGCTCGACTGGGAGCAGCACCAACCCGGTCGAACCCTGCGGGTATCTGAAGGCGGACGCCGGCTGGGCCGACGTGACGATCCTGAGCTCCACGCAGGCGGCGCTCCAAGTCCCGGCCGACAGCAATACCATCTACAAGATGCGCCGGTCTGGGCACAACAACGAGTTCTACATGGTCGAGAACCGCCAGCAGGTCGACCGCGACACCCACATCCCCGACAGCGGCCTCGCGATCTGGCACGTGGACACCTACGGCGACAACTCGGACCAGCAGCAGACTCCGTCGCTTCACTATCTGGTTACGCTCGTCCAGGCGGACGGGGATTGGGACCTCGAGAACCACCGGAACTACGGCGACGCGACCGATCTGTACGGTGTCCCCAGCTACACGAGCTGCACGCCGGAGACCTATCCGAACACTGACTGGTGGGACGGAAGCGAGTCCGGGCACGCCATGACCAACATCAGCGCGTC
Organism: Candidatus Eiseniibacteriota bacterium; assembly: GCA_030610515.1. Taxonomy (GTDB): domain Bacteria; phylum Joyebacterota; class Joyebacteria; order Joyebacterales; family Joyebacteraceae; genus WJLY01. The sequence goes on from JAUWRQ010000095.1 coordinate 3,174, forward strand.
GGGCGTGCTCATGACGTTCGACTATGGAGACGCCCCTCCGTCCAGTCCCACGGGGCTTTCCGCGGTGCCGGGCGAGCTGTCCATTGCGCTGGACTGGGATCCGAGCCCGGCCTCCGACTTCGACTACTTCGTGGTCGAGCGAGACACGACCGCGCTCTTCGGGGCGGGGACCGTGTCCGATACGACGACCGACTCCGACTACGTCGACGGTCCGCTCACGGCCGGAGTGACCTACTACCACCGCGTGACCGCGGTCGACGTGGGTGGCAACCCGAGCGACCCCAGCTCCACGGTGTCGGCCGTCCCGCTCTCAGACGTCGCGCCCTCGACGCCGCTGGACTTCGCGGCGCTGGGCGGCGGGAGCGTCGTCGAACTCAGATGGACGGAAGGGCCGGAGATCGACATCGCCGGATACGACGTGATCCGCGACAGCACGCTCGCGTTCGCGAACCCCGAGACACTTGGGTTCCCCGGCGGTTCACCCTACATCGACTCGACGGTTCCCCTGGGCACCGCGTTCTGGTACCGCCTTGTCGCCGAAGACGCGGGCGGGCTGCGGAGCTCAGCAACGCCGCCCGTCGCGGGCATCTCCGTCACGGGGCAGGGCATCTACGTCGACGCATCGAACGCGGGTCCGGACAACGGCTCGTTCGGGCAGCCCTACGTCACGATCACGGACGCCATGGACGACGCTACGTCCGACGACGTGGTCATCGTGTTCCCGGGACACTACTACGAGGCGGTTCAGCTCAAGATCGGCGTGAGCTTCGTCGGAATGCGCGGGGCCGATAGCACGGCCGTGACCGGTGCCGTCAGCGCCGTCGGTCTGGGGAGCGACGTCGTGCTCAAGGGGATTCGCATCGACGGTGAGGGCAGCGTCGCGACCGGTCTCGACTGCCTCGGAGCGCGGATGACCATCGAGGATTGCTCCTTCCGGAACATGACCAGTGAGGGCGTGAAGTGCCGTACGGGTGGTGCGGCGGTCGTGCGCCGGAGCGAGTTCAGCGGGAACGCTACGGCCGTATCGTGTTCGGATTCGACGAGGCCGTTCCTCGGGTCGAACACGTTCGACGGAAACACGTTCGTGCACGTACTGAGCCTCGGAGACCCCGGTCCGACAGTGGGCGGGAGTCTCGCCGCGGCCAACGACTTCGCGAACCACGGGACGTACGCGGTCTGGCACATGGGGGCGTCGCCTCTAGCGGCCGAGTACAACTACTGGGGCGACGATTGCGCGGACGCCGGCTGGTTCTCAGGGCTCGTGGACTACACGCCGTGGACCGACGAGACGCACACGTCCATCTTCACCGAATGCTGGGCGGACGTTCCGGAGTGGGAGGTCCCGCGCGTGGCGTACCTGTCGCAGGCCTTCCCGAATCCTCTGAATCCTGGAACGAGCATCGCCTTCGGGCTCCCGAGCCCCGGTGGCCACGTGACCCTCCGCATCTACGACGTGTCCGGAAGGCTCGTGCGGACACTCGCGAACGAGGAATTCCCGGCGGGCCGCCACTCGACGCACTGGGACGGCAGGGACGCATCCGGAGCGCACGTGTCCTCAGGCGTGTACTTCTATCGCCTCGAGGCGCCCGGCTTCCGAGCCACTGGCAAGAGCATGGTTCTCAAGTAGCATCACGTGACACGGGGGGGAGTGCGGACGAGAGGATTGAGCTGAGTCTCATCACGCTGCGTCCCCAAGAACAGTCGCAACCTTGATCGGCGGGTGGGCAGCCGGCCCCGAAGAGGGCCGGGCGACCCACCCGCCGCGTTCATTCGAGCCCTCTTGCGGGTCTCTTCGGGTCTTCTTGCTCAACGGGGCCCCGGCTTTCCCTGCCACTCTCTTGCACCTTTGCACACCTTCCCGGCCTGTGGTATGGTGCCCGTTGCATTCTCCCCGCCCTCCTCAGGCTGCGGGAGACGGTCGACCCCTGCCCTCACGGACCCTTCAACTTCTTCCGGACCGCCCCGCTCCGACAGGGCTGTTTCGACGCCTTGCTGCACCGGAAGGGGGCAGCCTCATGCGGATCAAGATGCAATGCCCCGACTGCGGCTCGTGGTTCACGCTCGAGCTCGCAGTGAAGGAGAAGAGCGCGCGCCAGGTCTCCGCGGCGCACGCGGACGCGGGATCGGAAGCCCATGCCGGAGACGAAGGAGCTGGAGCGACGGTTGCCGCGTCGCGCGCGAGAGGCGCGGGCCAGAAGGCCGTGCGGACCGCGTGGCCGTTCGGTGTCATCCCCGTGCTCGGTGTCGCCGCCCTCGTGCTCACCTGGTTCTTCGTCGCAGTCCCCGCGATCGAGCGGTCCAGGACCAACGTCGTGGCTGAGAGCAGCGCCGCCGCGTCGACGGAGATCGTCGAGACGCGGGATAGCGAGTCGGATGCCGAGACAGTCGGTGACATCGCGGACGAGCCGCCTGGTGGCAGCGAGACAGCACTCGCCGACGAGCCGCTGGATGGCGGCGACACGGCGCTCGCGGACGAGCCGCCTGGTGGCAGCGAGACGGCGCTCGCGGACGAGC
>JAUWRQ010000079.1 GCA_030610515.1 Candidatus Eiseniibacteriota bacterium
AAGAGCGCGGCCGTCGCTCTCTCTCGGGTGGCGGAGAAGAGCGCGTCCGGTCTCGGCAAGGACGCCACAGACCTCCTCGTCGAAGCCCTGGAAGACGAGAAATACTCCGTTCGGTACGGTGCCGCCCGGGCACTGGCGCGATCTGGTGACGAGGCCATCGACGGCCTGGAGGACCTCGCTCGAGATGGCGAGGGAGCCCACCGGCTCCTTGCCCTTCGGGTGCTTGGCGAGATGGGCTCTTCGAGGGCGCGCGGCATCCTGCGTTCGCTCATCGATTCCGAATCATGGCTCGTGAGAGCGCACGCCGCCAGAGCACTCGGCGTTGCCGGCCCCGGCCGGAGCGGCCGCCGCAAGCTCGAATCGCTGCTCGACGACCCGCATCCCCTTCCCGCCTTCGCGGCCGCAGAGGCCCTCCGCGCGGAGAACTAGCCCCACTGCACGCCGGCTCCTCACCCCAAGGTGCGACCAGACCCGCCTTGGAGCATCTATATCGGAGCAGCCTTGAAGGCTGAAGGGCTCCGGTGAACCACGAATCGGCAAGTCCGGGAGCCGGTTGTTCTGTTCAACTTTGCTCAGACTGTGAGGTTTGTACGAAAGTAGATTGACTGCCAGCCGCGCATGTAATACAATAGTGGCTGTAAGTGTGGGAACCCACCAACATGCGTTGAGAGGAAAGGGAATCAACGTCTCCATCCGGGCGTGGTCGCAGTCGTGTGGCGTGTGTCACGCTACCCCCGAGCCAGCGACGCGCGGCGGCCATGCAAGTTTCGCGATGGGACTCGAGGATAAAAGGGAACGGGCGTACAACTGTGAGGTGGAAAGGAGAGGTGCGAGATGAAGAAGCTGGCTATCTCAGCTGTGATTCTCGTGTGTGTGCTCTTCGTCGCGCAGACCGCTGCTGCTACAGACTACAGCATCGGTCTCATGGGAAGCGGCAGCCTGATGATGAACGGCGCCATGTACGGCGGCTCGTTCATGTTCGGAATGACAGGAGCCTGGACCATAGACGTGGACGACTCGCTCTGGCCTGACGCGTCGGACAGCACCGCGAGATGGAACTACCTGTGGACGAACTACTTCACGTACGATGACACGGCTGGTGCCAAGGCGTGGTGGGGTCTCTTCGATGGGACTACTCTCCCCACCGTTCCGTGGTTCGAGTTCGTGACGACCTCGCCGGGCGGGACCGTCGCCGGCGACTGCACGTTCCGCATCATGATCCGAGACTGGAACGGCGATGGTCTGCTCTCGCAGTCCGAGAAGCACAAGGACTCCCAGATCGTCTATACGCTTTCGATCAACCCGGACCTCGGGACCGACGCGTTCGTCGACATGTGCGGACATGGTTCGATCAGCTCCGGCAACTTCAAGTTCGTGAACCCGCCGCAGATGAACATCATACAGCTCGTCGGACATCTTGACGTGCAGGAGTGCCCGAGCCCTGTCGAGGACACGACGTGGGGCACGATCAAGGCGCTGTATCAGTAGTGTGTATCGAAGCCGCCGGCCGGCCACGACGGCCTGCCGGCGATAGAGACAGCAGGTGAGGTTCTCTGGCCCTCAGGGGCAGATCCAAAGGAGAGAAAGATGCGCGCACTGACGATCGTGCTTGCCCTCGCGCTCGTTGCGATGGCCTCAGTGGCTTCGGCTGACTTCATATGGTTCACCGGCGTCGGCGGTGGTGACTTCATGGACAGCCCCCCGACGTTCACCGGCGGCATGGAGGAACCTGGTGACATCCTGGACGGCAGCTGGACGATAGTCGTTCCGGACGACGGCTGGCCTACCGAGCCCGTCGCCCGCGAGGCGTACCTCTGGACCACGTTCTACGCCGACAACTACGAGCCCGGAACGCCTGGTTTCTGGAAGGGCTACTTCGACCCGGCGACCAACGGCGCCTACAACACGCTGTCGATCATCGACAACACGAACGTCGGAACGATGTCCGGTGTCACGACGCTCGAGGTCCAGGTTCAGGACCTCAACAGCAACGGCGTGCTGGACGAAGGTGAGTTCTGCGACGGCAGCCACACAGGTATCGTCATCGTCATCCGTGACGGCTCGGGCGTGTATGACGGCTGGTGCGGGAACGGCAACTTCTACGGTAGCTATTCGAAGGATTGCCCGGGCACGTACGAGACGTGGGAGTTCGGCATGTACCTGTGGATCGCCGACTGCTCGACGCCGGTTGAGACGACTACATGGGGTTCCATCAAGGCGCTGTACCAGTAGGCTTCTCGACGGACTGGTACGGGCGAAGTGCCGCGGAACCTGCATCCTCCGCTTCCGGAGGTCCCCCCCCCGGAGGCACGCGTCGAAGGTGAAGCAGCGTTGCCCTGTTAAGGTCAGGGGCGACCGGACATGGTGGCATCCAGCGCGAGGCGCGCAGAGCGCACGTTCATTGGGCATGCCCTCTGCGTGTTCCTCGGAACTCTGGTCTGTGCCGGCCTGCTCTGCGGGCTCGCGCACGCGACAGAGGGAGGGGCGCTCAACTGGAACGCCGGACTCGAGAGATCTGAAGCTCGCCGTCCCGTTTCCAATGAGTCTCCCGCTTCGTCGCAGGGTTATGACTTCGGCGCTACGATAAAGCTATTCCCCAAAGAGATGGCTCGAACCGGCGCGGCAAACCTGTCGCGCCGGTTCCAGTATTCCGATGCCTCGTCGTCCGATGCCTTCCCTTCCGAGAGCGAAGGGTGTGTGCGCAGGCTCCTGGCCGTGCCGGAAGGAGCTGCTCCCGCCGTCGCGTCGATCACCCTGCACGCGGACTCGGGCGACGTAGCGCTTCCCGACTTCGCCATCTCGTCTGTCGCCTGGATCGAGGGGATCGGGAGAGTGAGGGACCAGTCCGTTGCCATCGTGGCGCTCGACCCAGCCGCACTCCAGCGGGCTTCGGGTCCCATCCCCGTCGGCGGCATCGAGATATCGGTGACATTCGGTGGAGCGAGCGGCCCCGCGTCGACGAGCACCGGTCCCATGAGCCGCGTGTGCGCGAACACCATACAGAACTACGAGCTCCAGCCCGCGGACGCTCTGGCCTGGCGTCCTCCCGTTCCGGGCTCTCCCGCGCTCCGGAGCGGAACGGTCACCTACGTGAGCTCGGTCACCGACTGCGCGCAGAGCGGCATCGACATGCTGTTCATCATCGCGCAAGAGCTGATCTCGACACCGGCCCTCTACGGCTACGCGACGCACCACGCGTCCTACCTCGGTCTGAACGTGGGGCTCGCCAGCATGGCCGACCTCGATGACTTCACCCCGGAGGCCGTCAGGCAGTTCATCGGGGACGTCTACGATACTCAGTCGGCCGAGCACTTCGGCGACGGGCATCTGGGATTCGTGGTGCTCGTCGGTGACGCATTCGCTGACGACAACGAGACCGTCATGATCCCCGTGTACAACGGCTACGGCGGGAGCGAGTCTGCGTCCGACCACTACTACTCGTGCGTCAGCGGGGACGACGACTTCGAGGACGTAATGCTGGGAAGGCTATCGGTCGGAAACCTGGCCGAGCTCTCCACGGTTCTCAGCAAGTCCTCGTCCTACATGCCCCTGACACCCGGCGAGGAGTGGCACGAGAGGGTTCTTCTGATAGGCGGCCTCTTCTACACGATCAAGGACGACTACGTCGCCCTCTTCGACCAGTACGATGAACTCATCCCGGACGACCTGACCGTCGACCGCCTCTACAGGCACGACTACGGCACCAACGAAGGCTGCGCTCTTGACATCGTCGACGCGTTCAACGACGGGTATCTCTTCGTCAATTATTGCGGCGATGGGTGGGTCTCGTCGTGGTACCACACGATGGACACCGGGCACATAGATCTCATGCAGAACGCTCAGCGTCTGCCCATCGTGCTCTCGATGGCCTGCATGACGGGATGGCTCGACAACGTAACGCACCAGGACGCGTCGGGGTCGTACGATTGCCTTGCAGAGCAGCTCGTCAACGCTCCGAACGGCGGCGCCGTTGCGTGCATCGCCGCACCACGCAACAGCGACGGCGGCGTCTTCCGCACGCTCACCAAGGACCTCTACAGAGCCGCGTTCGAACAACACTGCGTGTTCACCGGTGAGCTGCTTGCGACCGCGAAGCTCCTGCATCTCCAGAGCGGCGGAGAACTGAAGTACGCCCGCCAGTTCAGCCTCTTCGGAGACCCGACTCTCGTGTTCGGGTGGGACTTCCCTCCGACGGGGCTGCCGGATGTCACCGCCAAGCCGTACCAGACCATCTGGACGCCGTCCGACGTGGTCGTCGGAGACGATCTCGCCATCTCCGTCGGCGTATCCAATCAGAGCGACCTGGCAGTTGGGGACGTGCTCGTGAGGGTCAGCGGCGTGTCCGACGTCGGATCCTACGAGTACGAGACGACCGTGTCTTCTATCGGACCCTGGGCCACGGAGTTCGCGCAGTTCATCGTTCCGGCGCCCGCACTCGGGAATCACACCATCGACATCGCCGTCGATCCCGATGACCAGATCGCGGAGCTCGTCGAGGACAACAACGCATTCACTCACTCGGTATACGTCTACCCGAACGTACCTGGATTCCCCGTCGACCTGGGATTCGGGGTGCACAGTCCGTGCGTAGTCCATCTGGAAGGCACGGGCAGACACATACTGATTCCCGATGAGGACGCCAGGCTGTGGTCGCTCGACGCCACCGGTGCGACCGATTGGGTGTCGAGCGCCACGTGGGGTGCGTCATCGTACGGACCTGAGATTGCGGCGGCCTCCGGTGACATCGACGGCGACGGACTCAACGAGATCGTCGCGACGAAGATCATGGGGCTCGTCGCCCTCGATTCCGACGGCAACGAACTCTGGACGGCCAACACGGATGATCCCGTCGGTTATCCCGTGCTCGCCGACGCCGATTCCGACGGCGACCTCGATGTCATCGTGTCGACGAGAGCGTACTTCGGCGGCGCCTCGAGCGTGATCGCGATCGACGAGGATGGGTCTGTGATCTGGACGCACGCGTTGCCCCAGGACGTCGACGTCACGACCGCGCCTGTCGCCGGCGACTTCAACCTAGACGGACGGATCGACATCGCGTACGGGACGTCCGAGGGTACTGTCGAGGCTATCTCGTGCGCCTCCGTTCCGCCCACGATCCTCTGGGGCCCCGTCGTCACAGGGGTCACCCAGGTCTCGTCTCTGGGCCTCGCCGACACGGATTCCGATGGCCTCTTGGAGATCGTCGTCGCCGGGGAGAATGTCCGGTGCCTGAGCGCCGAGAGCGGCGCCGACGCGGGCTGGAACATCGATCTGGGCAGCGCGGTGATCTCGCTCGCAATCTCAGATACCGACGGGGATGGAGTTCCCGAGGTACTGGCGGGAGCATCAGAGGGAACGGTGGGTCTCATCGCCTCGGGCGTGCTGTCGTGGAGCCGCTCGGTCTCCGGTACGCCAGGCTCGTCGGCGGCGATCGCAGACATCGACGGCACCGGGGGGCCCGAGATCCTGATGGGTACCGACGCGGGCTATCTCTACGTGCTTACACCTGGGGGCACCGACTACGTGTCGCCGATACCAATTGTCGGCGAGTGCCTGACACCTTTCGCGGCGGACCTGACGGGCGACGGGGCCCTCGAGGTCGCGGCCTGCTCTTCGGAGGGGCTCGTCTACGCGTTCAGTCTCGGCGACGCTCGGGAAGAACCGTCCGCTCCCGAGTGGCTCGGGCTTGGGCGCGCCGCGACGAGGACCGCAGTTCTCGAGCAGCCGTTCTGGGGCGAGGTCGACGGCAGTCTCGTTCTCTCCGGGAACTTCCACATCGTCGACGACATCGTGGTTCCCCCTGGTTCCACGCTGACCATCGCCTCGGAGGCGCGCCTCGCGTTCAGCGAGTCGACCCTCGAGATCGCGGGCACGATGCACGCTCCGGGCCGTCCGGGGGGTGAGATCATCATGACGTCGTCGCCGCTCCGCCGGGAGAGATGGGGAGGGCTCGAGGTCAAGCCGGGCGCCAGCGTCTCCCTGACCTCCTGCGTCGTCACGGACGCGGTTGTCGGCATCCAGGGCAAGGAGGGCGCGGTGACCCTCACGGACTGTGGGTTCACGGGGAACGGAGACGGAGCGAGGTTTGAGG
>JAUWRQ010000285.1 GCA_030610515.1 Candidatus Eiseniibacteriota bacterium
AGGCTGCGCGAATCCCGAATTCGACGAGGAACGCGCGTTCGCCCTTCTTGAGCGTCAGTGCGAGTTCGGACCCAGGCCCCCTGGAAGCGAGGCCCACGAGGAGACCGCCGCGTGGCTGGTGAAGTCGCTCTCGTCGCTGGCCGACGACGTCTCCGTCCAGAGGTTCGCCGCGTTGACGGACACGGGAGAGGTTCTCCTGACGAACGTGATAGCCTCGTTCCGGCCGGCCCAGAGGGAACGAATCCTCCTTGCGGCCCACTGGGACACGAGAGCGGTTGCGGAGAGAGACCCCGACCCCTCGCGGCGCGGGACGCCGATTCTCGGGGCCAACGATGGAGCGTCCGGAGTCGCGGTGCTCCTGGAGCTCGCGAGGCTGATGGCAGACCGGCCGCCGCGTGTCGGCGTTGACCTGGTCCTCTTCGACGGAGAGGACGGGGGCAACGGGGGAGGATTCGCGGACTGGTGTCTGGGTTCCTCCTACTACGCGTCCACCATGGGGGCCTACTGCCCGCGCTACGCCGTCGTCATCGACATGATCGGGGACGCCGACCTCTCCATACCGAGAGAGCCCAACTCCGTCGGAGCGTGCCGCGAGGTAGTCGACAGGGTGTGGTCGGCCGCGAAGAGGGTCGGCTCCGGGAGTTTCGACGAAGGGCCAGGCAAGGCGATGTACGACGATCACATTCCGCTGATCCGGGCAGGCGTGCCCACGGCTCTTGTCATCGACGCGAGCTACGCGTATTGGCACACCGTGGACGACGTTCCCGCTCACTGTGCGGCGAGCAGCTTGGGCGAGGTCGGTCGCGTGCTCGTTGAGCTGGTGTACTGAGCCTGCCTGTCTTAAGGCGTTGAGTCCTCGAACCGCCTCCGTACGCTACCCTCGCTCTATATCAGTTTTTCCTTGCGTCCTTTTCCACCTCGTGCTACCTTGTCACTCGGGAAGTGGGCTGGGCGCCCACTTTCGTCGTAGTAGGGGCCTTTGTCGGGGACTCCTGAATGCAGAAGCGGGACGAGGAGCTCTTCGAGCTCTGCTCGGATCTCGTCACCGGAATGGGCTACGAACTCGTTGCGGTCGACGACACGGTGGAGCACGGCCGCAGGGTCTTCCGTTTCTACGTCGACCGTCCGAAGGGCCTCGTGGTCGATGACTGCGCCTCCCTGAGCAGGGAGATAGAGTACTTGCTTGATGCGGAGTTGGACTTCGACGGTCCGTTCGTGCTGGAAGTGAGTTCGCCCGGACTGGACCACCGACTCAGGCACGAGCGCGAGTACCTGCACTTCGTGGGCAGGCGTGCTCGACTGGTGCTCCATGAGCCGGTGGACGGCCTGAGCGTCGTCATCGGTGTTCTGGGGAGTGTGGAAGAGGGGACGGTCAAGATCTCGACGGATGATGGAAGCGAGGTCCTCGTTCCACTGTCGATCGTGTCACGCGCACGTCTGCTGCTCTGAGAGGGGCGTGAAACGCCCTGATCGGATGGGTGAGCTACAGGGAGAGTTCGATGAACACGGGAGTTCTGGAGGCGCTCCGCAGGATAGCCCGGGAGAAGCAGCTGGACGGAGTCCTTCTCGTCGAGGCGCTCGAGGCCGGCCTCCTGTCGGCTGCGCGGAAGAAGTACGGAGCCGAGGCCGCCATCGAGGTGATTGTCGACGACGACAACGATGTGCTCGCGGTCTATCTCCTGAAGAACGTGGTAGAGGACCCGGACGACTTCGACGCCGAGATGGACCTGGAGGAGGCTCAGGAGCTGGACGGCGCCGCCGAGCTGGGCGACGTCATGCGTGTTGAGGTCCCGCTCGACGAGTTCGGTCGCAACGCGATACAGGCCGCGAAGCAGATAGTCGTCCAGCGCGTCCGCGAGGCGGAGCGCGAGCAGATCTACGATGACTTCCAGGACCGCATCGGCGAGATCGTGACCGGTGACGTGCAGCAGATAGAGCGAGGTGGGATCGTCGTCAATCTGGGTCGAACCGAGGCGCTTCTGCCCCCCAGAGAGCAGATCCGCCGCGAGCGGTACCGGCAGGGGGACAGGATCAGAGCGTACGTCCTTTCGGTCGAGAAGTCGACCAAGGGGCCGCAGATCGTCCTTTCCCGAACACATCCGAACTTCCTGAAGAAGCTCTTCCGTCTCGAGGTCCCCGAGATCTATGACACGGTCGTGGAGATCGTCGTCATTGCCAGAGAGGCCGGGGGACGTTCGAAGGTGGCCGTCGTGTCGCACGACGAGCGGGTTGATCCCGTCGGGGCGTGCGTCGGCGTCAAGGGGTCGCGCATCCAGACGATCGTCCGCGAGCTTTCGGGTGAGAAGATCGACATAGTTCCCTGGAGCGCCGATCCGTCCGTGGTCGTCAGCCGAGCTCTGAATCCCGCCAAGGTCTCGAGGGCGCTCGTCAACGAGGCCGACCACTCGGTGAAGGTCATTGTTCCGAACGATCAGCTGTCGCTCGCGATCGGACGAGGAGGTCAGAACGCTCGTCTGGCAGCCAAGCTGACGGGCTGGAGGATCGACATCGTCGGGGAGACCGAGCACAGCCGTGAACTCGAGATCAACCTCGCGCAGCGCGTCGACGTGAGCGAGCTCCCGGGCGTCGGACCGAAGCTGGCTGAGAGCCTGCAGGGGTGCGGGTATCGTCACGTGCAGGACCTGGACGGCGTGTCTACCGAGGACATCCTCAGAGTCCCGGGCGTCGGGGCGAAGACCGCCGAGAAGATATCGATCGCGGTGGCCGCGGTGCTCGAGGTCCTCGAGGAGGAGAAGCAGGGGATGCTCCGGGAGCTGGAGGCGCGCGCGCGCGCAGAGGCGCTCGAGGCGTCCAGGCGGCGGGAGCTCGCCGAGTCCGCTGATGAGGACATGGAGGACGAGGAGAGCGCTGAGTCTGCTGACGAGGACGTGGAGGACGAGGAGAGCGCTGAGTCTGCTGACGAGGACGTGGAGGACGAGGAGAGCGCTGAGTCTGCTGACGAGGACGTGGAG
>JAUWRQ010000228.1 GCA_030610515.1 Candidatus Eiseniibacteriota bacterium
AGGTCATCGAGAAGACAGGCGGCGCAGTCCTCGTGCCACCGGCCGTGGACGATCATGCTGCGGGAGTCGCCGACGTACCTCACCGTGCCGAGTCTCTTCAGTTCGTACAAGAGCACTCCCTCGCACACATCCCGCTGTCTCGCTGGGGAAGCCGCGCACTCAGGCTCGGCGCCGCGGACAGCTGCTTTGTCACAGCTCCGCGTCAACAGCTGCGAGCACGGCGCGGGCGTTCAGAACCCGCGGGTCGAGGATCTTGTCTCCGCACTCGTTGAAGATCGCGGTTCGGTCTCCTGCGAACTGGATGAGGTCGATGAGCGCATTCCTCAGGGCCTCATTGGCCTGCAGCAGTCGCGCAGCCTCGGCCACGTCTCGTCGGCTCGCCACGTCACGGCCGACGACGAGAGTTCTCAGATCAAGCTCCGGGAATCGCCCGGTGATGCCGGTGGACCGCTCGGCTCGTCCCGTCCCGAGCAGGTGACGAAGCTGACTCATGTCTCTTCTCCTCGTTGTGTGGGGCATCAGACGTCCCTCTCGCCTCGGGTTGTCCTGCACTGTCTTGGGCTGGTTCCGTCCTCGGACACGTGACCGCATCCCGGCTGATCGCGTCGCGCTCTCGATGAACCTGGGCGAGGGGTCTCGCGGCTGCCCGTTCCCCTCTCCGATCAGACGTTCGTCCTCGCGGCCGCGAGGACGATGCGCGCTTCCTCCACGCACGGACTCGTGACCGGCCTCCCGAAGTCGTCCTCCTCGGCGAAGGCGAGAAGCTTCTCACTCACGTCCAGGAGCTCCGCGTATGCCGCACGCAGGCACCGGAGTTCCCGCGAGCAGGTCTCGCGATCGATGATCGCTGCCACCGAGGAGATGCTGGCTCTGTGGCTCGGCACGCGGCAGTTCATGAGAATGAGCTGGGCCTCCTTCCGCGCTTCATGTGTCTGCATCCGCCGTCTCATTGTCGACCTCCCAACACGGTTACCGGGGCCGGGGCGCCGAGCGATCACCTTCTGGCGACCGTGACCGCATCGAGAGCGGCCAGGGCCTTCTCGATGTGCGGATCCACGATCGGGTTCCCATCGTCGTCGAGACGTGTCGTCAGCGACTCGGCGTAGGCGAGCAAATCGGCGAACGCCGCACGAAGCAGTTCGAGCTTCCTGTGCAGCTGGTACAACTCCGGCCTGCAGGTCTCGCTGTCGATGATCCTCGCGAGGGAGGGAGCGTCCGCCAGGTACCAGCTGGCGGCACTCCAGTTGCCGAGGATCTTCTGAGCGGCCCGCATTGCTTCGCGTGTTCTCGTGGATGTCATCATGACGGGATCCCTCCTCTTCGATCCTCGCGTTCATTCTTGAGCTTCCGGGTCGGGGCCCACCATCCTGCGGCGCGGGGGAATGTCGGCTATTCGTACTTGCCGCAATGCCGGGCGCCGCCCTCGCGCACCCGAAACACGCAGACTTCGCGCAGGGCGCAGTTCCGGCAGAGCCCCTCGAGTATCACGGCATCGCTGAGCGCGTTCGCGTCGGGCTCCCGCGGTCCTGGCGTCGGCAGCGATTCGCTCTCCTCCGACAGCTCCGCTCCGAGCTGCACGCGCTTCCCTCCCACCACCCGCTCGGACCGCACATTCGGGCTGCTGTGAATCGACTCCATGCCGCGCTTCCTTCCTGACGGGTTCCCGTGTGTCTCAGCGACCGTCCGCGCTCCCCACACCCACTCTCCAATAGAGCATCCGGCGTTCCAACTGACGTTCACTCATGTGACGACTCCCGCAGCCATTGCCGACGGGAGAAGACCGTGCGTAACACACTGTCGGTGTGGGAATTACACAGAGGAGAGGAACGCGCGGACGCGCGTCCTGATGACGAGCGGAGGGTCGCGGTGAGACCGCTCGCCGGGGAATTCCGAACCACCGGGGAGAAATTCCCCGATGCGGCGCTAGCCCTTCTCGGGAGGCTCCTGCGCTCTCAGCTTCTCGCGCAGGGTCTTCCTGTCGATCCCGAGGATGCTCGCCGCGCGTGTCTTGTTGCCGCCGGCGCTCGCCAGCACCCTCCGGATGTAGTCGGCCTCGACCTGTGCAAGCGTCCGCCCGAGGCCCGGTTCTCTGAGCGCGGAGAACCTCATGAGGGAAGGCAGATCGTGGACTTCGACCAGATCGCTGTCCGACATGACCACGATACGCTGGACGACGTTCTCGAGCTCCCGGACGTTCCCCGGCCAGCCGTAGTGCAGCAGCACATCGAGGGACGCGTCCGAGAATCGGGGTGTCGGCCTGCCGGCTTCCTCCGCGAACTCCTTGGCGAAGTGACGCGCGAGAAGGAGAATGTCGTCCCCCCGCTCCCTCAGAGGCGGCACGGTAATCGTGATGACGTTCAGGCGATAGAACAGGTCGTCTCTGAACGTGCCCTTCTTGACCAGGGTCAGCAGATCCTTGTTGGTCGCGGCGATGACGCGGACGTCCACCTTCCGAGGCCGGGAGGAACCGACCATGACGATCTCCGTGTCCTGGAGCACGCGCAGGAGCTTGACCTCCATGCCCAGACTCATCTCGCTGACCTCGTCGAGGAAGATCGAACCGCCGTCGGCAGTCTGGAAGAAGCCGGCCCGCGAGTTGACGGCCCCCGTGAACGCGCCCCTGACGTGCCCGAAGAGCTCGCTCTCGAGCAGGGTCTCGGGGATGCCGCCGCAGTTGACCGCCACGAAAGGCGCGGAAGCTCGCTGGCTGTTGTAGTGAATGGCTCTGGCCACCAGCTCCTTGCCCGTCCCACTCTCCCCCGTGATGAGAACCGTCGCCGACGTCGTCGCAGCCTTGTCGATGGCCCTGAAGACCTCCGAGATCGCCTCGGATTCCCCGATGAGCCCGTAGTGCTGGGGCGGCTTGGGCTCCGTCCCGCCACGCCCCGCGCGACGAACCCGCAGCTTCGAGAGGGTTCGGTCCACGGAGGCGAGAAGCTCGGTGTCTGTGAACGGCTTCGGGAGGTACTCCTCCGCCCCCATCTTGACCGCTTCGACGGCTCCGGACACCGAGGCGTAGCCGGTGATCATCATGACGGCCGAGTCACGGTAGTTCTCGCGAACGTGGCGGACCAGATCGAGCCCGCTGACCTTGGGCATCTTGAGATCGGTGATGACGAGGTCGATCTGCTGGGACTCGAGCACGGAGATGGCCTCGTCCACTCCCCGGGCCGTGAAGACCTCGTAACCCTCGGCACCGAGGTTCCTGCTGAGAAGCTCCAAGGCGTCGGGCGCGTCGTCGACAACGAGGATTCTCTCTCTCCCGTCAGGCTTCGACATCTCAGTCGCGCTCCTTGTCCCCTTGCGGACGGATCGGCAGTCGGATGTCGACGCGGGTGCCTCGACCGGGCTCGCTCCGCACGTCGATCGGCCCTTCGTGAGCGGTTACTAGTCCGTGCACCACGGCCAGCCCCAGGCCCGTTCCCTCCCCGATGTCCTTCGTGGTGAAGAACGGAAGGAAAATCTTGTCGAGCACGTCCTCGCTCATCCCGACGCCGGTGTCCTCGACCGTGAGCACGACGTCCCTGGCATCGACGGCGGTCCTCACGATCAGC
>JAUWRQ010000030.1 GCA_030610515.1 Candidatus Eiseniibacteriota bacterium
ACGCGCGCGACGATCCTGCGGGCGTGGAACGGAACCTGCGTGCTCGTGACGACCACGAGCCGGTGCTTCTCGTCCATGTAGGTGAGCGTCACGTGCGGTTCGGTCGGAGTGCCGTGGACGTACTGCACGTCGTAAACGGTCTCGAACACGCGTAAGGCGTCGGCGAAGGCGCCGTCGGGGTCGCCGACCACGGCCTCAATCCTCGCGGCGAGGTTGCGCGATGCGTCCGCTAGTCCGCTCGCGTCCGTCTCGTCGTGGATGCGGGGAGCGCCCTCATCCATTGCCCTGGCAGGATCGAGGATCGGAGCAAGCTCCTCGTACTCAACCTCGATGAGATCGCAGGCCTTGTGCGCGAGAAGCGGCGTCTCGGCGGCAACCGCCGCGACCCGGTCCCCCACGAATCGCATCTTCGTGTCGAGCATCACGGCATCGTACGGTGACGGTTCGGGGTGGTTCTGGCCCGCCGTCGAAAAAAGCACGCGAGGTACGTCCTCGTGGGTCAAGACGCAGTGCACCCTGGGAAGGGCGCGGGCCTTGGAGGCATCGATCCGCACGATGCGCGCGTGGGCGTGCGGACTCCGCTTGATGCGACCGTACAGCATGCCATCGGCGGTGAAGTCGTCGGTGTACTTGGCCTTACCCGAAAGGAGCCCGATCCCTTCCGTCTTCGGGATGCTCCTCCCCACGGAGCTGTAGCGGTCGCTGTCGGACGCGGCCGGGTCGGGCGGCGCCTCGCCCGCCGCGCCGCCGGGGCCGCCCCCCGTGGCGTGACCGGACGCTCCGTGGGCCACGGCCTCAATGGCTTCCACCGCCTTCACGTACCCGGTGCAGCGGCAGAGGTTGCCCGAGAGGCCCTCCCGGATCTCGTCCTCCGAGGGCTGCGGGTTCTCGTCCAGAAGCGCCTTGGCCGAGACGATCATCCCCTGCATGCAGTACGCACACTGCGCGGCGCTTCTTCGAAGAAACTCGATCTGGAGAGGATGCGGAGACGAGACGTCCCCGATCCCCTCGATGGTCGTCACCTCGTGGGCATCGACGCGTCCAGTGAGCACGATGCAGGCCGGTACCGGACGGCCGTCCAGGAGAACCGTCGACGTGCCGCAGCTTCCGGTCCTGCAACCGGACTTGACACCGCGGTAGCCGAGCCTGCGAAGCGTATCGACAAGGAGCTCGCCCGGCGTAACGGTCGTCTCGTGTTCGGTCCCGTTGACCGTGAACCGCACTTCCATGCTCACCTCATGCCGGAAGGAGTCCGGCCGCGCGCATGAGCGCGCGCTTCACAGCAATCGCCGACACCTTCGTTCTGTACTCGGCGCTCGCACGATGATCGCCTCTCGCGGAGACGGCTGAGGACGCGACGCGTCCGGCTTCGGCGAAGACGTCCTCCGAGATGTCGTTGGCCGAGAGGAAGGACTCGCACTCGGGAAGGCGCACGGGTGCGGCACCCCCTCCTCCGAGAGCCACTCTGATGTCCGTCATCCTGCCGCCATCGACCTTCATCGCCGCGGCCGCGTTCACGATGGCCACGTCGAGCTTCTTCCTGCCTATCTTGTCGAAGCCTCCGGTGAGTCCGGCGAAGGAGGCCGACAATCTCAGCTCGACGATGAGGTCTCCCTTCCTGAAGACCTCGCCTCGCTTCGAGAAGTAGTCCGAGAGCGGAAGCTCGCGCCGCCCTGAGGCGTCCTGGACGACAAGAGCCGCGTCGAGCACGAGCAGCGCCACCGGGAGATCGGTCGGATATGACCAGGCGCCGACGTTGCCGCCGACGGTGGCCAGGTTCCTCACGGTGTGATTGGCCACGGAGAGCGCGGCGTGGCGCAGCAGACCCGAGGCCGGATCCCCTGCCTCGGGGGATCTCGCGAGATCCGCCACCGTGACGGTCGCGCCGATGACCACGTGCGCCGCGTCCCGCCGGATGTAGTCGAGTCCCGCCGCGGAGAGATCCACGAGATACGAGAGGTTCGGAGACCCCGCCGGGACCACGACGGTCCCGCCCGCGACGTAGAGCCCGTTGCCTTCCGTCTCGCCGAAGAGCCTGACCGCCTCGTCGGGGCTTGTGGGTCTGTGCAGAACGCTGAGGTCGAACACGGGGCTGCCTCCTGTACGCGCGCGCTCGTAATGCGACGACGACGTAGGATACCGCGTGATGTGGGGCCTATTCAACCTCGAAGCGACGCCGGCAGGGCAGACAGACAAGCCCCGCCCGGAGATCCGGGCGGGGCAGGCAATCCCAGCGTGGGCTGACGGCTGGTCTAGTGAGCGTACATGGCCTTGATCCTGGACCACGAACTCGACTCGACGGGTGTAATACCTCCAGAACCTGAGATCGCGTAGAAGACGGGCACGTCGGGACCGAACGAGTACAGCACTGTCGCCAGTCCCGTGTCGAGGTCGATGGTGAAGAGATCGTGCGAGTATGAGGAGTAGCCGTAGACGAGACCGTCGGGACCACGCGTGATGCCGCCGACGGAACCCATGTCGATGCCGCTCCCGAGACCGGTGCCGACCATCTGCGTGCCGGGCCCACCGGGGTCGTTCTTGTCGATCTTCCAGAGGGCCTGGGTCTCGCCGTCCAAGCCGTAGAGCTGACCGTAGTCGTCGAAGATGAGGCCGTCGAAGTCGTGCGGCGGGCTGCCGACCAGACCGACGATCGTGCCGACGCCCGTGCTCGGGTTCACAACGAAGATGCTCGGCTGTTCGTTGGAACCGGCGTTGGCGCCGTAGAGGGTCCCGTTGGTCGGGTCGAACGCGAGCGCGCCCTCATAGACGTATCCGATTCCCAGACTGCCTATGTAGGTAGTGACGGCCGTGTTCGGGTCGACCGAGTAGAGTTTGGCCGACGTCAGGCGCGTCAGACCGAGAAGCAGATCTCCCCTCTGCGAGTACTCGAGCCCGCAGAACCCCGATGCTATCCCGTGGCTACCTACGAGCATCACGGTCCCATCGAGCGTATCGATGGTGTAGATGTCTCGACCGATGGCGTCGGACGCATAGAGGGTCACCGCCGAGGCCGAGACGACCGAGAACAGAAGGACAGCGGTCAAGAGACCCAAGCTCATGGTCGCTCTCATCTTGCTCACCTCTCTTCTGGGGCGCCGGTTCCATCCCGGGCCCGGTGGCCCGCGGGCGGGTCGTCGGTCCCACTCCGCCAAAAGAAACGACCGGCTGCGCCTCATGAGCACGGAAGAGCTCATCAAGCGTTGGCCGGTCCCCAGGGCCTCCAGTAGCCCATTACCGTCTATCTTATCACAGCTTTGAGATGTTTGTCAAGAAGTGTTCGAGAGGTTTCTCAGCAATCGAAGCAGTCAGGAGGGGAAATGTTACAGAGCGCCGGCCTAGCGGCCGCCGCCGATCCGCTCACGGGTGGCCAGGATACCCTTGGTTGGAGGCACGTTTCGGGGGCAGACCCTGGTGCAGCTCCAGACGACGTCGCAGCCCGAGACCCCGTCCGGTCCGGCCACCAGTGCAAGACGCCTGTCGCGAGATCGACGACATCAGGCCTCCTCGTCGGCAGAGTCGCCGCCCGCCGACGTGTCGTCAACACCCCTGCCGGCAGACGCCGCCATCTTCTCCCGGTCCACCACGACGTCCACCAGGGCGGGTCGTCCCGACGAAAGCGCCTCGGCCACGGCCGCATCGAGCAGCTCGGGGTCCTCCACGCGGAGCCCCAGGCCCCCGGACGACTCGGCGAACTGCGCGAAGTCGGGGTTCGGAAAGCTGATTCCGAACTCCGGATAGCCGTCACGCGCCTGTTCTTTCTTGATGTTCTTGAGCCGCTCGTCGTTCATCACGATGACGGTGATGGGAAGCTCCTCCCTCACTGCCGTCGTGAAGTCCGCCATGAGCATCCCGAACCCGCCATCTCCGGTCAGGCAAACGACCTGGCGATCCGGGTACGCGAGCTGTGCGGCCAGAGCGGCAGGAAGTCCGAATCCCATGCTCGCGATGTTGGCGGAGAGGTACGTCCGCTGCCCCCGGCACACGAAGCGCTTGTAGAACCAGTAGGTGTGGTCGCCGACGTCGACGGTCACGATTGCGTCCGGGGCTACGTGCTTCTGTAGCGTTGCGATGACGAGCCCGGGGTGGATGGGAGTCGACATGTCAGCGGACTCACGCGCGAGGAGCGCCTGGTGCTCATCTCGGAGGGAGTCGATCCTCGTCCACCGCTCCGCGTCCTCCTCCTTGGGTCTCACGCGCTCCGTGAGCGCCCTCAAGGCGGCGCCCGCATCGCCGTGGACACCGACGTCGACGTCGAAGGTGCGTCCAATCCTGGACGGATCGCGGTCGATCTGTATCATCCTGACGCCTTTGGGAATCAGGTTGGCGTGCCGGAACCCCGTCCCTGCGACGATGATGAGATCCGAGCCCTGTAGCGCGCGCGCCGCGCGAAACGTGCCTATCGAACCAAGCACGCCGAGGCTCTCCCGGAGCGACTCGTCGACGACGCCCTTCGCGCGGGAGGTCGTCGCTATGGGTGCCTTGAGCCTGCCGGACAAGGCCACGAGTTCCTCCCCGCAGTCGCGCGCTCCCCATCCCGCCAGGATGGCCACCCGCGGGCTCTCATTGATCAGGCTCACGGCCCTCGCGATCTCCTCCTCCGAAGGCTCGGGCTCACCCCTGAAGAGCCGCTTCCCGGGATCGAGGACCTTCTCGTCGGTCCTCTCCAGCAGAACGTCGGTCGGCGTCGAAAGGGCCGCGACGCCCGGGCCCCTGTGAGCGTGCTTGGCCGCGAGGAGCGTCAGCCGGAGGGCCTGATTCGGCCGAGCCACCGTCTCCGAGAATACGGTGAACGGATGGAAGAGCTCGAGCTGGTCGATCTCCTGAAACGCCTCGCTCCCGAGGTAGACCTCCGCGACCTGCCCGAGGAGAGCTAGGACGGGGCTGCGATCGGCCGATGCGTCCATGAGCCCCGTGACCAGGTTGGTCGACCCGGGGCCCGCGATGGCGATGCAGGCACCCAGCTCGCCCGTGACCTTGCCGTGCGCCGAGGCCATGAACGCGGCGGTCTCCTCGTGCCGCGTCAGGACGAAGCGGATCCGCTCGTCCCTCCGGATGGCATCGACGATCGGCAGGTTCGAGTCGCCCGGGATGCCGTAGATGGTCCTGACACCGAGCGCGTATAGCTGGGCGATGATCCTGTCGGCGACGTTCGTCTCGACTCCGGGGTCGCTCTTCGCCCCACCCTCCTGAACGAACGCCGACTTCGGCGCGCCGCACTGCGGACAAGTCCAGTCATCGGGGAGGTCGGCGAACGGCGTCCCCTCCGCCTCCTCATCGTAGACCCAGTTGCAGACCGAACAGCGAAACCGTGCCATGAACGCCTCCGAGGGTAGCGGGATCGTGCCTGAGTGCCTCCAGGAGTAGCGGAATCGTGCCTGAGTGCCTCCGGGGGTAGCGGAATCGCGCCTGAGTGCCTTCGGGGGTTATGATGCTCCAGCGGCGGTGCGGTTCCATCGGCATGATACGATGAGGAGGTCCTGCGCACCAGCGCGCGTGAGGTCACCGGCTGAGTGCCTGTTCAGTGCCGTCAGGACGCGACGCTCCGGGTGCCGCGCTCTTGATGAACACCTCCGCATGTGATATCGTTCGGTACTGTCGTCGCTCCCTGGTTCGGGGAGTGCCCCTCAGAGGAAGTCCCCACTTCGGCAGCCGTCCTCCCAACCACCCCCCGAGGTTGGCTCCGGCACAGCAGAAGGAGACGTTGATGCGCGCAGGCTACCGCCCGCACGTCATGGTCGCGTTGCTCGTGGCGACCTCGGTTCTCCTCGGGATCGCGTCCAGCGCGGCCGCCGCGGAGCGAACGGTTCTCGGTGAAGTCTTCTCGGGCCTCGGCTGACCCTACTGCCCTTCCGCGGTCGAGGGAATGGAAGACTGCAGGACCGCCTACGGCGACGAGAGCTTCGTCCCCATCACCTGGTACACAAACGGTTCGCTCTACTTCGCAGGTGTCGGCACGAGGATGAGCCTCTACGGCGTGAGCGGCATCCCCCATTCGGTGTTCGACGGGTACGAGAACGAGATCGGAGGTCTCTCCAGCGGCTCGATGTTCCCGTACTACAGCCCCATCGTCGCCAGTCACCTCGGACACGGCAGTCCCCTCTCGATGAACGCCGTCTACCGCTGGCAGAGTGCCACCTCCGGCACGCTCTTCGTACACATCGACGTCGACGAGGACATTACGGCAACCAACAACTTCGTCCACTTCGTTCTGTGCGAAGACGGACTGGGCGGCAACCCGAACCTGGCAAGAGCGGTCCTGGCAGACGAGGCGTTCACGCTCACAACCGCCGGGCAGAGCGTCGACATCGTGCGGACGTTCACGCTCGTCCCGCCGTGGAACAAGGACGACATGAACTACGTCGTCATCGTCCAGACACACGACGGGAACCTCGAGGTGCTCCAGTCGACGCTCGCGCGTCCGGGTCAGGGCATCTACGTGACTCCGAACGACGACCTGGCGGCGACCGGCGACCCCGGAGGTCCCTACGCGCCCACGAGCATCGAATACCTGATGGAGAATGTCGGACCATCGCCCGTGGACTATTTGGTGACCCCGAGCGAACCATGGGTGAGCGTCACCGGCGGCACGGGGACGTTGCCGGGACTCGGCTCGACGACGGTGACGGTCGAGCTCAACATGCTGGCAGAGGCGCTGGGGAACGGATTCCACACTGCGACGGTCTCGTTCGAGAACACAACGAACCACATCGGCGACGAGTCGCGCGACGTCTCCGTGAAGATCGGGGAACCGGCTCTCATCTACTCCGAGGACTTCGAGGCCAACCCGTTCTGGAGCGGCCAGATCAAGTGGCAGCGCGGAACGCCCCTCGGGAGCGGCGGCGCCAACGGCCACCCGGACCCGTCGACCGCTCACAGCGGCACGACGATCTACGGATACAACCTGAACGGCGACTACGAGAACGGCCTCAGCCAGAAGAACCTGTCCAGTCAGCCGTTCGACTGCTCGAGCCTCCAGGGAACGACGCTCAAGTTCTGGCGATGGTTGGGAGTCGACGATCCCATGTTCGACCACGCGTACGTTCGCGCCAGCACGGACTTCGCAACCTGGGTCACCGTGTGGGAGAACGGGAAGGCGGTCGAGGATTCCACGTGGACGCAGGTCGAGATCGACATCTCGGGCGTCGCGGACGGAGAGCCGCTCGTCTACCTGCGCTGGGTGATGGGCGACACCGACGGGACCAACGCGTTCTGCGGGTGGAACATCGACGACGTCGAGATCTACGGTTTCACCGAAGCCGAGTCAGGCGTTCCGGACGCGGCGAGGAGATCCGCGATAGTCGCCGTCTATCCGAATCCGTTCAACCCCAGGACGACCGTCGCCTACGAGCTTCCGGAGCAGCGCCACGTTCGGCTGACGCTGCATGACGTCGCGGGACGGCTTGTTAGCGTCCTGGTCGACGCCGACGTCACGGCGGGCAGACGCGAAGCCGTGTGGGACGGAACGGCACGGGACGGGACGAAGGCTGCGTCGGGCGTCTATTTCTGCCGCTACGACGACGGAGTGCGGACCGAGACGGCGAGGATGGTCCTTCTGAAGTAGCCCCGGACACCGGTCCGGAGAGAACGAGCATTGGCTGCGAAGGCCGCTCCGAAGGGGCGGCCTTCGTTCGTCAGAGGAGCCGGGCGGGCTCAGTTCGTCAGAGGAGCCGGGCGATGACGAGACCGGCCGCGAGCAGGAGACCGAACAGACTGTTCAGCGCGATCGTGGCCGCGTTGGCCGGGAGCAGCTCGTCCACCGACGCGTAGTGAGCCCCGAGCACCGACGACGCCTTCCAGGCGAGCGGGAGCGTCAGGAGGGGAAGCAGGCACCAGATCGGGATCACGCCAGCGACGGCGAAGACCACGGTCAGCACGTACGCGCACACCAGGAGGACGATGTAGAGGACCATCGAGCGACGCTTCCCGAGCGTCACGACGAGAGTCCTCTTCCCGACGGCG
>JAUWRQ010000254.1 GCA_030610515.1 Candidatus Eiseniibacteriota bacterium
AATCCGACAAGTACTGCTTCACCCAGTTCGAGCGACTGGCGGAGTCCCGGAATACGAACTTCCCGTTCTCGATGACGGTGACCTGGTTGCGGAAGTTGTCCCGGAGATCGTTGTCCGCGTACTGCAGGATGACGATCCCCGGGTCGTACAGCTTCCCGAACTCGAAGTAGCGTCGGATTTCCTGAGTGATGCCCCAACCGCCGACGGCCAAGTTGATCACGTCGTGGGTCCGCCTGAGGCTGTCCGCGAGCACAGCCGAGAACTGCTCACCGTCGTTGACACCCGTCCCGAACGAATAGGAGTCGCCGAGCACCACGATGTTGGTTCTCTCGTACTCGTCCGCTATCGGGATCGCGGGCCCTCGGTACGCGAGCTCGTTGGTCGTGTACTCGAAGCGCCAACGGCGCGGGGTCTCGTGGATCATCGTGCGGTTCGGGAAGAGCATCCAGCCGTACTGGGCGGAGTACTGCCAGCGGGGGTACATCGTGCGCTGAGGGTGGAGGGTTCTGACGATGACCTCTGCCGCGAGGAGCGTGATCGCCGTGGCGAACAGGATGAAGAGGATGGAGGCAGCGACCGAACGGCCGCTCGGTTTCCGGCGCTTCGTCATGAATGTTCCCCTGACCTCACGTGCTTCGTCATGAGAGTTCCTGACGCCCCAATCGTATCGTGCCTCGGGAGGTGGGGCAAGGGCTCTCCGGGAACGTCCGCGTGGCCCACTGCGGGGCGAATCCCGTTGACACACCATGATGCGTCGCGTAAAGTGAGAGGTTCAGAAAGTCCCTAGCGGTGGGGCCTTTCGCCATCCTGTCCCGTCTCCGCGGACCCGTGAAAGAGGTCCCCGGGCGCGCGGGTAGGTCTATCTCGGATATGTCTCAAACGAGTCGTCGGAGATGCCTTGAGGGAGTCGAGCACGCTCATTCTCGCCGGCGGGACGGTGGTCTCGGGTGGAGCTGAGCCCCGCGTCATTCAGGATGGCGCGGTCCTGCTCGAGGGCGCCCGCATCGGCAGGCTCGGCACGCGGGACGACGTGGTCTCGGCGTTTCCCGATGCCGAGATCCTCGACACGACGGGCAAGCTGGTCATGCCGGGGCTCATCAACGCCCACACGCATCTGTACAGCGCGCTCGCCAGGGGGCTCAGCGCCGACATCGAACCGTCCGCGAATTTCACGGAGATCCTCGAGCATCTCTGGTGGCGGCTCGACAGGGCGCTCACGATCGATGACATTCGGTCGTCGGCGGCCGCGGGAGCGCTCGACCTCATACGGAACGGTACGACAACGATCATCGATCACCACGCGAGCCAGGTGAACATCGACGGCAGCCTGGATGTGATCGCGTCGACGCTCGAGAGCGCCGGCCTGAGGGCCAACGTCTGTTTCGAAGTGACTGACCGCGACGGTCCGAACGTGCGGGACGCCGGACTCCGTGAGAACGAACGGTTCGCCGCGCACGTGGCGAGCAGGACGGCAGTCGGAGACGCAGGATCCCCGGGCGACCCGCCGATGCTCGCTGCGAGCGTGGGTCTTCACGCAAGCTTCACCCTCGACGACGGGACTCTCGACCGCGCCGCGGGGCTGGCGTCGGAACGCGGGCTCGGATGCCACATTCACGTGGCGGAGGACCGGGCCGACGTGGAGGACAGCCTCGGCCGTTGCGGGAAGAGGGTGGTGGAGCGCCTGGAGTCGCGCGGCGTTCTGGGACCGCGGACGATAGCCGTTCACTGCATTCACGTGGACGAACGAGAGAGAGGCATCCTGCGAGACGCGGAGACAATCGTCGTGCACAACCCGCAGTCGAACATGAACAACGCCGTCGGCTGCGCGGACGTGCCGGGGCTTCTCGCCGATGGTGTGCTGGTGGGTCTGGGCACGGACGGATTCACGGCCAGCATGTTCGATGAGATGAAGGTGGCGAACCTCATCCACAGGGACCGCGCGGGCGACCCGAGAGCGGGGCACGGACTCCCCGGGAAGCTCTGCCTCACGAGCAACGCGACCATCGCGGAGCGGCTGTTCGGAGAGCGCATCGGCGTGCTGTCTCCCGGGGCCGCCGCCGACGTCATCGTGCTCGCCTACGATCCGCCGACTCCCGTGACGGCCGGTAACTTCGAGGGACACGTCATCTTCGGGCTCACCGGTTGGATGGTGGAGACGGTCATCGTGAACGGACGCGTCGTTATGCGCGACAGGGAGATCCTCACCGTCGACGCGGAAGCGGTGCTGGCTCGTGCGCGGGAGCGGGCGCTGGCGCTCTGGGGGAGCATGTGATGCCGGTTTCCGGAGCGAGGGTGGAGGGACTCACGTGTCTGAAGTGCGGACGCCGGTACGCCCCCGATGAGGCGCGTTACACCTGCCTCGACTGTGGGACCGAGGGCATACTCGACGTCGAATACGACTACGTGGAAGCCCGGCGACACCTGACGAGGGAGAGCTTGGCCGCGTCGCGCGACCACTCGATCTGGAGGTATCTTCCGCTCCTGCCGGTCGAGTCGGACGAGAACCTCCCGGTGCTTCGGACCGGATGGACTCCGCTCTACGAGGTTCCGGGGCTTCTTGGCCTTAGGCGTGTTCTCATTAAGGACGACGGCAGGAACCCGACGGCGTCCCTCAAGGACCGCGCGACCGCGGTCGCCATGGCGCGCGCGATAGGAGAGGGCGTTTCGGCGGTCGCGGCAGCGTCCACGGGAAACGCCGGCTGCTCGCTGTCCGGATTCGCGGCCGCGCAGCAGATACCGTGCTACATCTTCGTCCCGGCGTCGGCCCCGAGGCCGAAGGTGGCGCAGCTCCTCGTCTACGGCGCGACCGTGTTCGCGGTCGACGGAAGCTATGACGACGCCTTCGATCTGGCCATGGAGGCCATCGAGAAGTTCGGATGGTACAATCGCTGCTCCGCCGTGAACCCGTTTCTCGTGGAGGGCAAGAAGACCGTCGCGTTCGAGGTCGCAGAACAGATGGGGTTCGAGGTTCCAGACAAGGTCTTCGTGTCCGTAGGCGACGGCTGTATAGCGAGCGGCGTCACGAAGGGGTTCCGCGAGTTCGCGCGTATTGGTCTCATCGATCGGGAGCCTGCCGTCGTGGGGGTCCAGGCGGAGGGCGCAGCACCCGTCGCGGCGGCGTTTCACGGCGCCTGCGAGCTCGTTCCGACCGAGGCGCGCACGTGCGCCGATTCCATCGCCGTCGGACACCCCCGCAACTGGCGGACGGCTCTGAAGGGCATCCGCGGGCGCGGCGGCTCGATGATGACCGTCACCGACGACGAGAT
>JAUWRQ010000274.1 GCA_030610515.1 Candidatus Eiseniibacteriota bacterium
CCTGCCCGGCGAGCCTGCCACCGGGCCCAAGTTTCTGGTAAAATGATAGACGAGAGGCGTGTGGCAGTCAACCGCGCAAGCTCCGGGGACGCTGGAACCCCGCAACGAAATCGCTTTTCCCGCATCAAAACCGATAGGTCTTACGGAGCACAGCCCGCCCGGCCGGGCCCGGAGTGAGACCTCTGCGGTCTCAGGCGAAGGCGGAAGCGCGACGGCGCCGGCCGCGTCCGGACGCCGGGACATCAGAAGGAGCGGAACGAACATGAGGCTGGACAAATTCACGCTCAAGGCACAGGAGGCCGTTCAGGCCGCTCAGAGCCTTGCGCTCGACAGAGATCACCAGGAGATTACGCCGGAGCACCTGCTGCACGTACTTCTGGAGCAGCGCGACGGCATCGTCATACCCATACTCCAGCGGTTGGGATCCGACGTATCGGCCATACGGGAAGGGCTCGAGCGCGAGCTCGCGAAGGTCCCGGAGGTTCACGGCGCGGCGGGGCAGGCCTACGCTTCGCCGACGCTTCAGTCGGTGTTGGGAGCCGCCTGGAACGAGGCGCAGCAGCTCAAGGATGAGTACACGAGCACCGAACACGTTCTGATCGCCATTGCCGACGAGAAGGAATCGCCCGGAGGCGCGCTCCTTCGGGAGGCCGGCGCGACACGCGAGAACATCTACAAGGTCCTGGTGGACATCCGCGGGAGCCAACGCGTCACCGACCAGAACCCCGAGGAGAAGTACCAGGCCCTGGTCAAGTACAGTCGCGACCTCACCGACCTCGCGCGCTCCGGGAAACTCGATCCCGTGATCGGGCGCGACGACGAGATCCGGCGGGTCATCCAGGTGCTCTCGCGGCGCAAGAAGAACAACCCCGGGCTCATAGGCGACCCGGGAGTGGGCAAGACGGCCATCGTCGAGGGGCTGGCTCAGCGGGTTGTTGCCGGGGACGATCCCGAGGGGCTCCGCAACAAGAGAATAGCCGCTCTCGATGTGGGCGCGCTCGTGGCCGGGTCGAAGTACAGGGGTGAGTTCGAGGACCGCCTGAAGGCGGTCCTCAGGGAGGTCGAGGAGTCCGAGGGAGAGGTCGTCCTCTTCATCGACGAGATGCACACCTTAGTCGGCGCGGGTGCCGCCGAGGGGTCGGTCGACGCCTCCAACATGCTCAAGCCCGCCCTCGCGAGGGGCGAACTCCACGCCGTCGGCGCAACCACGCTCGACGAGTACCGAAAGTACATAGAGAAGGACGCGGCCCTCGAGCGGCGTTTCCAGCCGGTGTACGTGGGTGAGCCGTCCGTCGAGGACACGATCGCGATACTCCGCGGCCTAAAGGAGCGCTACGAGGTCCACCACGGCGTGCGCATCAAGGACGCGGCCTTGGTCGCGGCGGCGGCGCTCTCGCGCCGCTACATCACCGACAGGTTCCTTCCGGACAAGGCGGTCGATCTCATCGACGAGGCGGGTTCGAGACTCCGCATCGCCATTGACTCGATGCCGCACGAGCTCGACCAGATCGAGCGGCGCATCACACAGCTCGAGATCGAGCGGCAGGCGCTCAAGAAGGAGAAGGACGAGGCATCCCAGGAGCGGCTCGAAAGAATCAACCAGGAGCTCGCGGACCTGAACGAGCAGTCCGGTGAGATGAAGGTCCATTGGGAGAACGAGAAGGCTGCGATAGGAGCGATCAGTGAAACCAAGGCCGCCATCGAGGACGTCAAGACGGAGTATGAGCGTGCCGAGCGACAGGGGGATCTGAACAAGGCGGCTGAACTGCGGTACGGCAGGCTCGCCGAGCTCGAGACGGCGCTCACGGAGCAGAACGAGCGGCTGGCGGAGCTCCAGACCGATCGCCGCATGCTCAAGGAAGAAGTGGACGAGGACGACGTTGCGGAGGTGGTGTCGAGCTGGACCGGGATTCCGGTCGCGAGGATGCTGGAGGGCGAGCGCGAGAAGCTCCTGACCATGGAGGACAGGCTCGGCAGCCGCGTGGTCGGCCAGGACGAGGCCATCCGCATCGTGTCGGACTCGGTGCGCAGGGCGCGCGCCGGCCTGCAGGATCCGAGGAGGCCCATAGGTTCCTTCATTTTCATGGGTCCGACGGGAGTGGGGAAGACCGAGCTCGGACGGGCCCTCGCGGAGTTCCTGTTCGATGACGAGGACGCGATGGTCCGCGTCGACATGTCCGAGTTCATGGAGAAGCACTCGGTGTCGCGCCTGATAGGGGCGCCGCCCGGCTACGTGGGCTACGAGGAGGGCGGCTACCTCACCGAAGCCGTCCGGAGACGTCCGTACTCGGTCGTGCTCCTTGATGAGATAGAGAAAGCGCACCCCGAGGTGTTCAATGTCCTGCTGCAGATCCTGGACGACGGCAGGCTCACAGATGGTCAGGGCAGGACCGTGGACTTCACGAACACGATCATCATCATGACGTCAAACGTCGGTAGCCAGTGGCTGCAGGAACTCGAGGGCGGCGACGCTGACGAGATCCACACGCGCGTGATGGAGGCTCTGCGGGCGCAGTTCCGTCCGGAGTTCCTGAACAGGATCGACGAGATCGTCATCTTCGACGCTCTCTCTCTCGATCACATCAAGGAGATCGTCGACATCCAACTTGGCAGGATCAGAGAGCTCCTTGTCGAGCGCAAGATGGGTCTCGAACTCACCGAGTCCGCGCGCGAGGCGATCGCACGTGAGGGGTTCGATCCGGTCTACGGGGCGAGGCCGCTCAAGCGAGCTCTTCAGCGGGAGGTCCAGAACCCGCTCGCCGTCCGGATACTCGAGGGCGAGTACAAGGAGGGCGACACGGTGGTCGTCGATGCGAAGGACGGCAAGATGGTCTTCGAGACGAAGTAGACGGCGGCGGGAGCCTGCGGCACGAAGCAGGTCAAGACCCGATGTGAGTCCAGAGAGGAGGGGGCGCCGGCAAATGGGCGCCCCTCTCGCCGTATTGCGCTACCCGCGACGCTGTGTGCCGGAGTCGCGCCTAGGTCGCGGTGATCTCTGTGACCTTCAGGAGATCCAAGTCGACCTCCTTCCGTTTCCCCGTCGCTTCCTCGAGCGGAACG
>JAUWRQ010000133.1 GCA_030610515.1 Candidatus Eiseniibacteriota bacterium
GTGGAGTGCGTCGGCGGCCAGATTCGAGCAGTGCATCTTCTGCGGCGGCAGACCGTCCAACTCCTGCGCGACCGTCTCCCGGGTGATCGCCATCGCCTCGTCGAGCGTCTTCCCCTTGGCGATCTCGGTGACCATGCTGCTCGTCGCTATCGCCGAGCCGCACCCGAACGTCTTGAACCTAATGTCGACGATCCTGTCGTCTTCGACCTTGATCTGGATCTCCATGAGGTCGCCACAGACCGGGTTGCCCTCGACCCCGACTCCGTCCGGGTCCGGAAGCTCTCCCACGTTCCTGGGGTTCCGGAAGTGATCCAGCACTTTCTCGCTGTAGAGCGGCGCCATCTTCGTCAGGGCTCCTTTCGTTGTCCAACGTCTATTATGATAGCCGTCGTCGAACCGGGGGTCAAGCGCACCGAATCCACACAAGACCACGGACGTTGCTGGTCCCGCGGTCGCGCGAGGCCGGGAGATCGGGCGCCGGATCCGAAACCGCGCGGCCGTCGTGGTGCCGGCGCCGAGCGTGTTCGCTTGACAGGCACGTCCAGCGGATGATACTAGCTAACTCGGAGATGATAATGAGACGCAGACGCACAACATGGTCGGTCTTGACCCTCATGACCGCGGGCTCGCCGCTTGCGGCAGGGGTTGGTCTGGTCGCCGTCGCACTCCTGTTGCTCGCGGCCCCCTCCGGGGCGCAGATCGAGACGAGCCCCGTTCGCGCTGAGCACGTGAGGCCGGCCGTGGACGAGATTTTCTCCGCGGACGACACGCGAATCGAAGAAGCCATCGCCGCACTGGCCGAGCAGGACGTCGAGTTCGTGGATGTCGATGTCTGCGTCGATCCGGAGCATTTCCGTCTGTCCGCGACCGCCACGCTCACTGTGGCCTCGGATAGACCCGTCATCGAACTGAGGCTCAGCGAGGATCTGTCGGTGCTGTCCGTGACGGGCGATGGACGGATCCTCGGTTTCCTCCGAGACGGAAGCACGCTCGTCGTGAGACCCGGGCCGCTCGCCGGCGCGATCACCGAACTCACCGTGCAATACGAAGGTACGCTCACACCCGGGGACGACGTCCGACTCCGGGAGGGCTTCGTGTTTCTTGGAGCCAACGCCTTCTGGTATCCGTCGCCTCGATACGGCGATCGCTGCAGGTTCAGAACGGTCATCCGGTATCCGGAGGGCTACACGAGCGTTTGCACCGGCGCTCTCGCGGGAATGACGCCGTCGCGCTCCGACTCCGAGGGCGATTGCGTTCTCGGAGACGTGTGGGACACGGGAGGGACGGTTTCCTCCGCGGCCTTCGCCGTGGGGACCTTCGCGAGTTCGTACTCGGTATGGGGCGACGTGTTCCTCGGCTACCACATGCTCGTTGCCCCGGACGAGGGATCTCCTGAGGGGATCGAGGCGTTCGCTACTGAGCTCAAGGGCCTGATCCGATACCTGGAGAGCTGCTACGGACCGTACCCGTTCGAGTGGCTCAGCGTGATATCGGTGCCGGGCTTCCCGGCCTCGAGCCCCGCCACCGCGAGCGCGCCGGGTTTCGTCGTCGTGATCGATTCCGACTGGACCGGGACGGGACTGCGCTCAACGCGCTCCGACCGCGTCGTCGGCGCGCTTTCGAAGAGCTGGTGGCCCCACTCGATCGATGGCGGGCTCATCGTGTCCGAGGGGCTGGCCGCCCACAGCGAGATGAGCCTCCTAGGCGAGAGCGGTGACGAGGAGGGCGCGGCCAGGCGGCGCGAGTTCCGGCGCGACATGTACGTCGCGGCGCTCGCCGACTCCGCCGGGAGAGCTTCGCTCCGAGCCTGCATCGCCCCCGGGGGCAGCATCGACAAGCGCGTGTGCGGAACGAGGAGCCAGGCTTTTTTCGGGATTCTCGAGCGGATCGTCGGGCGCGACGCCTTCTGCGCGGCGCTCCGGGACCTCAGCGCCCGGTTCGGGGGCGGAATGCTCCCGATAAGGGAGGTCGTGGCGGCGTTTGAGGTCGAGGACGGTCGCGACCTCGACTGGTTGGTGTACGAGTGGGTCTATCGAGGAGACCTGCCGACCTACGTGCTGAGCTACGACGTCGGGAGGGCCGACGCCGGCTACGTCGTCGCGGGGACGATCAGACAGTTGGGGGAGATCTATCGCACTCCGGTTCCTCTGACCGTCGACGTGGGAGTGTGGTCGTACGATGAGTGGGTCGCCATCGATTCGCCGGATCAGCCGTTCGAATTCAGGACGGACCTCGAGCCGCAGTCCATATCCATCGATTCAGGCTTCATCGTTCCCAGGATCGAGGCCAACGAGCTTGCGCGTGTCCACTTCGAGCGCGGACAGAGGAGCGCCGCGGCGAATGAGTGGGGCGCCGCCGTCGACGAGTTCGGCGCTGCCACGCAGCTTGCCCCTTTGGACGCGCTGTACCGGCGCAGCTATGGTGAGGCGCTCGTACACTCGGGTCGCCTCGATCTGGGGCTGGCGGCGCTGGAGCGCGCCGTCGAGCTCGCGCCGGACGAAGCCGACGCGAGGATGCGTCTCGCGCGCCTGCATCTGGTGTCCGGAATGAACAGCGATGCGCTCAGACACCTTGACACGTACGTCTCACTCCGCGATGACGATCCGGCTGGTCACGCTCTCCGCGCTATGGCGCTCGTGGCCGCGGGCCGGCTGCCCGAGGCCGAGCGGGACATTGCGCAGGCAGCGGCTCTGGCCGACTCGCTCGACGCGGACGTTCACGCCCTCGAGCTCATGAGCCTTGCCCGGGGCCGCCTGTACGAAGCGCAGGGGGAGAGCTCATTGGCGGTCGAGGCATACCGTGAGGCGCTGTCGCTCAATGCGGTCTCCGATGAGGCGAGGCGTAGTCTCGCGAGGCTCGCCCCTGATCCCGAGTGACGTCAGGGCGAGGCGATCGCGCGTCCGATCCGCTCACCCGCGTCAGCCCGTGTCCGTCTGTAGATTTGCTCAGGTCGGTCCGGGCATGTCCGCGGATCCGCGAGGGTCGGGTTGAACCCTTCGGCAGCGGCGTGATACCATTCCTTCGAGAGTGTGGCGAACGCTCGGCCCGGCCCAGGAGCGGCCGCCGCCCGGGCCGGTCTACACGTGGCCGGTCTACGGCGGTACGGGAGCACCCTTCACCCGGGAGACGAAATGAGGAAGCACTTCTTCAGCGGGATCCAACCCAGCGGTCGCCTGCACATAGGCAACTACCTGGGCGCGATCAAGCAGTGGATCGCGCTCCAGGACGAGTACGAGCCCATCTTCGGAATCGTCGACTACCACGCGATGACCGTGCGCTACGATCCGGCTGAGATGCGTGGGAGGGTGCTGGACGCGGCGGCGAGCTACCTCGCGGCTGGGCTCGAACCCGAGAAGAGCATCCTCATGGTTCAGTCCGACGTGCCGGAACACACCGAGCTCGCGTGGATCCTGAACTGCATAACTCCGATGGGCCGTCTCTCCCGCATCCCGACCTTCAAAGACAAGGTCCGTCAGAACCCCGACAACGTGAACATGGGACTCTTCGACTACCCTGTCCTGATGGCGGCGGACATCCTCCTCTACAAGTCCGAGATCGTTCCGGTCGGTGAGGACCAGGTGCCGCATCTCGAGTTCACGCGGGACGTCGCCGAGAGGTTCAACTCGGCCTTCGGCGAGGTCTTCGCGGAGCCGGCCGAGGTTCTCTCGCCGGGTGCGCGAATCCTCGGTCTGGACGGCGTCAACAAGATGAGCAAGAGCCTGGACAACTGCCTGTACCTCGACGACTCGGACGACGAGATCAGCAGGAAGCTGTCCACGGCGGTCACCGATCCCGCGCGCAAGCGGCGCACCGATCCAGGCGACCCGACGATCTGCAACATCATGAACTTGCACGACGTCTTCTCGACTTCCGAGGAACGGGAGCAGTGCGCGGACGGATGCCGCAATGCCACGATCGGGTGCCTCGACTGCAAGAAAATTCTGATTGGACACGTCGTGGAGACGATCCGTCCGATCCGCGAGCGCAAGACCGACCTTCTCGCGAGACCCGACGACATCTTGGACATCCTGCGGGAGGGGGCGGCCCGCGCGAGGCCGATCGCGCAGGCCACGATGGCTGAGGTCCGGCGGGCAGTGGGCGTGACACGGTAGCGGCCTCTCGCGGGGTCTGGAGAATGGCGGAGGTGGGCACCTTGCCGCAGGAACGCGACGAACGATGGGTCTACGTGGCGCTCGCCGTGCTGGCGGTCGCGTACGTCGTCTATAGGTATGGAACGTCCGTCGATCTACCCGATGTGTCGTTCCGCAAGCTCGGCAAGCTCACCACGGCGCTGCCTTACCTGGCCGCCACGTTCTTCGGCGTTTTCTTCCAGATGTGGGGCAGGAAGAAACAGGCCGCCGCCCGCAAGCGCATGGAAGAAGGGCTCGTCAGGGAGGGGGCGCTTCGCCAGGCCGAGGGCGTCACGGTTCACGTCGGCCTGAGACGCAAGCAGTCGTTCGAAGCCGACATTTTCCTCACGAGGGTTGCGCTCTACGTCTTCGACAGGGCGCGGAAGCGCGACCCGATGCGCATCCCGACGCAGCGCGCCTCGGGGACGGCCTTCATCGAGGACGCGTCGCTCGAGCGCGGGGCGTCCGAGGGGCCTCCCACCGTGCGCGTCCAGCTCGGCGGCGTGGCCGGGTGGCCGCTCCTGTTCTCCGTGCCCGAC
Source organism: Candidatus Eiseniibacteriota bacterium (assembly GCA_030610515.1). Classification (GTDB taxonomy): domain Bacteria; phylum Joyebacterota; class Joyebacteria; order Joyebacterales; family Joyebacteraceae; genus WJLY01. The sequence goes on from JAUWRQ010000133.1 coordinate 4,670, forward strand.
GCGGTCGCCTGGTGGATGGACATACGGAGCGCGATAGGGAAATCGACCGACGTCGAAGCGGAACTCGCGGGTCGTCACCGAGACGAGCGTTCGGCGATCTAGCTGCTTCCGTGATTCGAATCCGCGTGCGACCCTCGATGCCTGAAAGGAACCGCAATGCAGAGCTACATCTTCCGGGAGTACGACGTTCGTGGAGTCGTCGGCACCGATCTGACCGAGGAGACGGTCCTCCTTCTGGGCAAGGGCTTCGGGACGTACGTCCGTCGAGCGGGCGGGAAGACGATTTCTCTCGGTGGAGACGTTCGCCATTCCACCGAGCCGTTCAGGCGCGCGATAACCGAAGGCGTCACCTCTACCGGAGTGGACGTCGTCGACATCGGCGTCGTACCTACGCCCGTGCTCTACTTCAGCGAGTA
>JAUWRQ010000137.1 GCA_030610515.1 Candidatus Eiseniibacteriota bacterium
GAAGAGGTCGTGATGGACCGTCCCCGGATACGACCACAGCAGGTTCGAATCAGCGTCCAGCTTGATGAGTCCGAGCCAGTCGTAGATCGCCAGCAGGTCACCGTTGGGGAAGGCGTGCGCGCGCCGCCAGAACTGCGCGTCCTGGTTACCCCGCGCCGCGGCGGCGTCGGGCCACACGTCGAAGAAGTCGTGGGACCACGTGTGCAGCACGCGCCCCTCCATGTCGACGAGCAGCGCTACGGGGCCGTGCCCGGACACCATGAGGTTCGTCCCCGGAAAGGCGGAATCGCGGTCGTGCACGGTGACGCCTGCGACGGCGGGAGCCGGACGGGAGCCGGACAGGTATCCGAGCGCCGTGAGCCTGTCTACCTCGGCCTGCTGGTCCTCCGAAAGCCCGCTCGGGTGATCGTCCGCGCGCCACAGGCGGAAGCGGCCGGGGGGCCTATCGGGGAAGCGTGCGTCGTGGGTGGACTCGCCGCGCAGGAAGGTGCGAACCGCGGCCAGCTGTGGGTACGGGAAGCTCCCCGTGCGGCCCGTGGGCCACCCGAAGACGAAGCCGCAGGCGAAGACCAGGGCAAGAAGAACGACGAAGCGCACAATGCGCCGCCGTCGGCCGGCCTGCGACCGCTGGGCCCTCGTCATGCCCCCTCCAAGTCAGCCACGCTGTCTTCCTCCTCGCGCGACGCCTGGCCGCGTCGCCGGAAGGACCTTATGCACCGGTACTCCGCCCGGGCGTCCCTGCCGACACATCCGGATAGAATATTTTATTTTAGCACAGAACGCGGCTCCCGGAAATGCGTTTGTGGGAGTGGCTCGACGCTTGCCGTTGACCGCCGGGCCAAGTCCGGATATCATATCGTGAAGACACAGGAAGATCGCAGGGAACCTGGAACACGACCATGATGCGAACGCACACACTAGCCGCACGCGCCGGGCTTCTGCTCCTTCTCACGGCTCAGCCGATTTGCGCCAGCACGGTGTTCATTTCGGCCGACGGTGCGGGTGATTTCCCTGACATCCAGTCGGCCATCGATGCAGTGCCGGACGGCAGCACCGTCTACCTCCTGCCGGGACTCTATTCGGGCTTCGGGAACCGCGGCGTGGTGCTGAGCGGCAAGAACGTGTCGCTCAAGGTGTTCGGGTCTCCGGCCTCGGCCATCATCGACTGTCAGGGCGCCGACAGAGCCTTGAAGGTGCGAGCCGGCGCCGACTCCACGTCCGTCATCGACGGTCTCCTTTTCCGGAACGGCTCCGTCGAGAGCGCTCCCGGTGGAGCCATCGACTGTTCCGCCGGTGGCCCGACGATCCGTAACTGCACGTTCACGGACAACTCGGCCACCTACGGCGGGGCCATCCGCTCCTACGGCGAGCCCGCGCCCATCATCGAGGGATGCGTATTCGAGCGGAACACCGCCGTCTACGGCGGCGCCCTGGACGCCAGAGAGGTCACCATCAGCGTCAGAAGCTCCACGTTCGGAGAGAACACGGCGAGCCGCGGCGGCGCCATGAACTTCCTCGACAGCACTCCGACCATCAGGAACTGCACCATGTGCATGAACTCCGCGGCCTTCGGCGCCGCCATCAGACTCGACGGCAGTGTCGCCAAGATCGAGAGGTGCATCGTCGCGTTCAACCGCACGAACGAGGCCATCCTCGGCGAGGCGAGCTCGGAGACGTCGTACTCATTCGTCTTCGGGAACGCCGACGGCGACGCGATCGACGGGAACGCGCACCACAACACCGTGGTGGATCCTCTGCTCTGCGACGCCGGTTTGGGCGACTACCACCTGTGCCTGAACTCCCACTGCCTCCCTTCCGGCAACCCGTGGAGCCTGCATATCGGCCACCAGGCCCAAGGCTGTGGGATCTGCACGTCGCCCGTGAACGAGCTCTCCTGGGGTGTGCTCAAGGCCCGCTACCGCTAGCGCGCCCTGGCAGGCCGAGCGCGCCCTGCTAGGCCGAGCGCGTCCTGCTAGGCCGAGCGCGTCCTGCTAGGCCGAGCGCGTCACGTGGCGCGTGGAGCCGCCACCGCCAATTCGACGCGCTCCTGCCTTTCCAACGCCTTCCCTCCCCGGCTGGCCCGGTTCTCGCTACCTCTTCTCACGTGAACTCGCATCGCGGACACACTATCTGTGCTGTGTGCACAAGCTGTGTACCATTGTCTTGTCGTGATAAGACGCTTGACAGCTTTCATGCTCGCACCTATACTCCGCGCAACTTGAGCCCGGGAGTGCCCATGCTCTGCGCATATGCGCGCGTGGTCGATGGACAGTTGCATCGTATGTCCGCGGAAGTCCCGCGGCAGGTCATCGCGTGCCTGGCCGCGGTGCTTGTGCTGGCCTCCCCTGTGCTCGCCGCTTCCCCTCAGGAGTCCGAAACCACTTCGCATCTGCTCATCGGGATGACACCCAACCAGGGCTTCGAGATCACGTGCGAGGACTCGGTGCTCTTCGTCGATCCCGTCGTCGCGAGCGACCTGGGGATCATGGAGTTCCACGTCGAGGGTCGCCACGGTCCCTATCCGAACACCATCTGCATCCGCATTCCGGCGCCGCCCCAGATACTGGGAGAACACGCCTCCGCCGTGGCCGACGTCTCTGCCACCATCAGCTGGACCACTGACCGTCCCGCCACGTCGCGTGTCGACTACGGCCTGACGAACTCCTACGGCACGAGCACTCCCCTTGACCCCGCTCTGGTAATGGCGCACGACGTGGCTCTCACGTCGCTGGATCCGGAGGTTACATACCACTACCGCGTGATCTCGACCGACGCGTTCGGGAATCAGACCGTCGGAACCGACAGGACCTTCGCGACCCAGCCGCTCCTCCCTTCGTTTTCGGGCGTGTCGGTGGAGGACGTCACGGCGACGTCGTTCCGCGTGACGTGGACGACGAGCCGGCCCTGCGATTCCAGCGTGGAGTACGGACTCACCGAGTCGTACGGAGGCGTCACGCCGACGTCTCCCGAGCTCGTGACGGACCACGATGTCGCCGTGGAGTCCCTCGAACCGAATACGACCTACCATTTCAGGGCGTGCGGGACCGACGACCTGAACCGGACGGTTTGCTCGCCGGACGGCGTGATCACCACGCTCGCCGGCGATGTGACCATCTTCGACCTCGCCGTGACCGACACGACCGCGACGACCGCGACGATCGAGTGGAGCACGACGACCCCGGGCTCGTCTTGGGTCGTCTACGGGGAGGGCGGAAGCTACAGCAGCCAGGCGGGTGACGACAACCTGGTCACGGAGCACGTGGTCACTCTTGAGGGTCTGAACCCGAATACCCTCTACGGCTTCCGCGCGCTGTCGTTCGGACCCTCTGGAACCTCCGACGAGTCGGACGATCACGAGTTCCGGACACCCTGCGCACCGCTCGAGATCAGCGGGCCGTTCGTGGCGGGCGCGACGCATACATCAGTGACGCTCTCCTGGACGACGAGCAGACCTTCGGTCGGGTACGTCGAATACGGCGAGGACGAGGGCTACGGGCACGTGGTGGAATGCGGGTCTGAGCCGTCTATCGGACACGAGGTGACCCTCGAGGGCCTGGATGCGGGCGCGGAATACCACGTCCGGGCCGTGAGCACAGATGAGTTTGGATGTACCGCGGTCTCCGACGACGTCGTGGTGTCGACCAATCCGTACGCACTCTCCATCTTCGCGATATCGGTTCCGGAGACCACCGCCACATCGGCCACGATCTCGTGGCGCACGAACAACGCCTCGGTCTGTCAGGTGGAGTACGGACCGACGGCCAACTACGGATTCCTGAGCGAGGAGAATCCCATCCCTCTCGGCGAACACGCCGTGATGCTCGCCGACCTAGCGCCGAGGACACTCTACTACTTCCGGGTGCACGCGAACGACGTGCACGGCCAGGAGGAGATCTCCGCGCGCTTCACCTTCTCCACACACGATCAGAACGGGCCCGGCGGCCTTCTAATTCACGGCGTTGTGGCGAACGGCATCGGTCCGACGTTCGCGTCCGTCTGCTGGCAGACCAACGTGGATGCCTCATCCACGGTCCACTACGGCCTGACAACGGACTGCGACCTCTCTGTGTCGGACCCGGAGATGACGTCCAACCACTGCCTGATGCTCACGGACCTCACGCCGGGAACTCGGCACTACTACCGCGTCAGCTCTGAGGACAGTGGACACTTCACGGCGGAGTCGCAGACGTACAGTTTCGTGACGCCCCAGAACGACACGGTTCCTCCCGGTACCCCCCTCGGACTCACGGCCTCGCCGTGCCAGGGCGGCGTCACACTCACGTGGCAGGGCGGGACCGAGTACGACCTCGCCTGCTACCGCGTGTACCGTCGCTCGGAGGGCACATCGCCCTTCGGGGACATCGCCGAGATCTCCGTCCACGAGACCTCCTACGTCGACCGCGACGCGCTCGACCGCTGGACGTACGCGTATGCCGTCACGGCGGTCGACCTCGAGGGAAACGAGAGCGCGATGTCGGCGACGGTCACCGCGACCGCCGGCCTCGGTGGCGAGGGGCGCGTGTGGGTGTACCCGAACCCCGTGACACAGAAGGCGACCACGATCAGCTTCTCGCCTCCTCTTGACTGCGACGGATCGTACATCGTCTCGGTCTACGATGCCTCCGGCAGACTCGTGAAGACCGTGGCAAAGGGCACGGCCGGAACCGACGTGTCGTCGGTGAGATGGCACACGCGCGACACCGCGGGGAAGCTCGTGTCGAGCGGCATCTATTTCTGCGAGGTCTCGTTCTCGTCCCAGTCCGTGCGCTCCAAGATCAGGGTCGTGCGCTGACGCGAGAACTCCGGTCGAGACCAAGAACCTCTCTGCAGCCAGTGATCCGCGGCATCCGGCGCTCGTCGGAGGCCCGGTTCCCATGGCCGCGTTTCTCGAATGTCCATTTGAATACGTGCGAGCATCGGTTAGTCTCTCTCCATGCAAGCGGGAGGTAACTCGAGCGGAGGGCACGCGTCGCGGTCTTGCGGCGGGGCGGACCCA
>JAUWRQ010000014.1 GCA_030610515.1 Candidatus Eiseniibacteriota bacterium
CGAGGTCGCTCGTGAGAGTGTCTCGTCATCCGATATCTCCGTCGACACGGAAGCCGATGTCGACGTCAGCGAGACGAAGGTTGCGCTGACGGACGCGGACATCGTGACTGACGTCGACGTCCCGCGCGATGGAGGTCCGGAGTTGAGTGGCGGCGTTCCCGCGGCGCGACTCAGGTTCTACATGGACGAGGACGAGGTGCTCGGATTGCACCGTCGTCTGTCGAGCAAGCTCTTTCGCCTCGTGCGGAAGAGGAGTGGGAAGATCGTCCAGTTCGACCGCAAGAAAGTGGCCAAGGCGATTTTCAAGGCGGCTCAGGAGGTGGGCGGCAGGGACCTGGAGCTGGCCGAGCACCTTACGGACGAGGTGCTGCTCTATCTGTACTCCGAAAGCGATCATAAGTTGCCGCAGGTAGAAGAGATACAAGATGCCATCGAGAAGATCCTCATAGAGCGCGGCCACGCCAAGACCGCCAAGGCTTTCATCCTGTACCGCGACAATCGGTCGAGGGTCAGGCGCAAGGACGTCAAGATCGACCTGGCCGGACTCGAGAAGAAGCGGGCCGAGGGGACGATCGACGCTACCGACTTAGCACTCTTCGTGAGGACGTCGAGCGACGACATGGTGGCGTGGGACCGTGAGCGCATCATCGAGACGCTCTACCGCGAGGCCGACGTCGAGATCGAGATGGCGGAGAAGATCAGCCGCGAGGTCGAAGAGCAGATCGTTCTGTCGGGCATCAGTGTCATCACGGCGCCGCTCATCCGCGAGCTCGTCGACGCCAAGCTCGTGGAGCACGGACTCGAGTCCGCGCGACGCAAGCACACGCGTCTCGGCGTTCCGCTCTACGACGCCGAACGCATCATCCTCATGCCCAACAAGGAGAACGCGAACATTCCGCACAACCCGGAAGCGACGAACATGACGCTTGCCGAGTCTGTGAAGAAACAATACGCGCTCCTGCAGGTCTTCGATCAGGACATCTCCGACGCTCACGCCCGAGGCGACATCCACCTTCACGACCTCGGTTTCTTCGACCGGCCATACTGCTCCGGTCAGTCGCTGGAGTATGTGAAGAAATTCGGCCTGTCGCTTCCGAACGCTCTGTCCATCGCCAAGCCCGCCAAGCACCCCGAGATTCTGCTCGCGCACATGGTGAAATTCTCCGCGGCGCTGCAGGGACACTTCGCCGGCGCCATCGGCTGGGACGCCGTGAACACCTTCTTCGCGCCGTTCCTCGAGGGACTCTCGGACCGCGACATCCATCAGCTTGCCGAGATGCTCGTCTTCGAGTATTCGCAGCAGAGCGTGGCTCGGGGCGGTCAGGCGATCTTCAGCGATATCAACATCTACTGGGAGACGCCGAAGCACTTCGCCGACGTCATGGCCATCGGGCCGGGCGGGAAGTTCACCGGGAGGACCTACAAGGACTATCGGAAGGAGGCCCAGCGGTTCGCCTTCGCTCTCTTCGACATATACAAGGAGGGCGACGGCACGGGCAGGCCGTTCTTCTTCCCGAAGCCGCTCGTACACATCACCGACGAGTTCTTCAGGACGCCGGGACACGAGGAGTTCCTGCTGCACATCTGCGACGTCGCGTCGGACAAGGGGAACACGTACTTCGTGTTCGACAGGGACGAGACGGCCAAGATCTCGGAGTGCTGCCGGCTCTCGTTCAAGCTCGAGGCGTCGGACCTGGAGGACGCGAAGGAGCCTTGGCGGATGCGCTACTCGGCCCTTCAGAACGTGACCCTGAATATGCCGAGGGCCGCCTACTGCGCGAGGGGCGACGACGCGAAGCTCTTCGAGAGGCTCGACGAGATCTTCGCATACGCGGTCAAGGCGCACCGGCAGAAGAGAGACATCATAGAGCATATCTTGGCGATGGGCGACAGCGGCCCTCTGGCACTCCTCACGATGAAGCTCGACGGCCAGCAGTATCTCAGAATGCACAGGGTGACGTATCTCATCGGCTTGCTCGGTCTGAACGAGCTCGTCCAGAGCCACGTCGGGCAGGAACTCCACGAGTCGGAGGAGGCTTTCAGACTCGGGCTCAAGGTCGTGGCCCATCTCAAGCTGGCCTGCGATCGCGCGTCGAAGGAGACGGGCATGAGGTTCGTGCTCGAGCAGACTCCCGCGGAATCGGCCGCGTACAGGTTGGCGAAGCTCGACCTCGAGCATTTCTCGGAGCAGGCCGAGAGAGTGGTCAAGGGCAGCATGGACATCGGCGAGATCTACTACACGAACTCCACATTCCTGAACGTCTCACATGCGGTGAGTCCCATCGAGCGCATCAAGAAGGAAGGTATGTTCCACGACATGATCGAGGCCGGCGCGCTCTCGCACGTGTGGATCGCAGACAGCAAGCCGCCGAAGGAGTCGGTCGCGAGCTTCGTCAAGAGCACGTTCAAGCACACGCGCAACGCGCAGATCGCGTTCTCGCCCGAGTTCACGACCTGCAACACGTGCCTCAAAGTCTCGCGCGGTCTCGTCGACCAGTGCCCGTACTGCAGCTCGTCCGCGATCGACGGCATCACCAAGGTCACGAGCTAGTTCTCCAGGATCTCAGGATGGAACTCAGGCAAGAAGGCCAAGTTGGATGATAGATTCGGGAGCGATGTGTGAGCAAATCCGGGAGCGGCTGCCAATGAAGCTCATTTTCTTCGTCAAGGACGACTGCGGGGCCTGCAAGAACGCGAAGGAGAAAGTTGGTTTCTTTCTCGACAAGTGGGGCGCGTCCGAAGTCCACACCGAGACGGTCGATATGTCGACCTCCGACGGGCTGGTCGAGGCCGCGATGAGGGCGGTGTCGGAAATCCCCACGATCATCCTCGAGGGCCAGGATGGCGAGGTTGCGCGCTGGATCAAGAAGGCGCCGGCCTCAGAGGACCTCAAGGTCAGGCTCGGCGTATAGTCGCCCTGTTTCGTGGATCGCACTGCCGTCCAGCGGTCGAACGCGCGGAGCCCCTGAGAACCTGCTGCGGACCGGCCTGCAGTTTCGTCGGGTGCGCATCACAGCCCCGGAACACGATCACGCCGGACGGATTCCGTCCCCCCGTGAGCCCCCGAAAACTGGTGCGACTGCCGAGCGCCCCATGCTATAATCCCGACTCGAATGATGACAGCTTGGAATCGCGACCAGCCGCGCGGATGCGGCCGGGCGTGTCAGGGGAAGACGCCCCCCGGAAGGAGACATCTGGAATGGCACTCCGGAAGACAGGTCTTTGTGCACTCATCGCCGTGATGACGGTGGGAGTCATCACAGGCTGCGGCGGCGGCGGTGTCGGCGGCCGCGACATCTTGGTCGATCGGCCCGTGACCGTCACGCGCACGTTCGAAGAGGGCGCCGTCTATAAGTACGAGTTCAACATCGAGTCCCAGATCGGCATCATGCGAACGGGATTCGAGCAGACCATGACGACGCTGACGAAGCTCAGGACCTCCAGCACGATAACGAGCGTCACGCCCGAGACGGTCGAGGCGACGTTGCGGTTCGACTACGCCGTCGGCTCCATAACCAGCGGCGACGCCATGGTGCCCGACGGGAGCGTGGCCGCACTGCGCGGCAAGGAGCTGCAGCTTACTCTGGACTCCGATGGCCAGTTCGTGTCCGCGACGGGAATGGCGAACGAGGCGGCTTTCGAGGCAGGGGCGGGTGAATTCGCCATGACGCTGTCCGAGGTCTTCCCGAAGCTACCTGACGAGCCGCTCTCGATAGGGACCAGCTGGACCGAGCCGATCGACGTCCCGGATCCGAATCGTGAGTTCGTGGGGGACGTGACCTACACGGTCGTGGGTTTCAAGGAGAAGTACGAGATAAAGTGCGTCGAGATCCACACGGTCAGCGACTTCGAGTTCGAGGGACGAGCCTCGCAGGGCGGAGACGTGTGGCTGATGACGGGCGCCGGGACCGGCACGGGTCAGATGCTGCTCTCGATAGAGAGCGGCAACGTCGTGAGCGGCTCATCCGACATGACTCTCACTCTCGAGGCCGAAGGCGCCTCGGTCGCGTCCGCCGCGGCGAGCGGCACGGTCAGCATGGGTGTGACAACGAGCTCTTCGGTCAAGATGATGTAGTTCGTTTGGCGCAGCTGGTTTCTCCCGATGCGACGTCGCGCTCTCGTTCTCGCGGCGCGTGTGATACAGACGCGGGGGCAACACCTGGGACTCAAGACCTTCTCCGGCGGCGTTCACCCGCCGACAGCGAAGGGACTCACGAAGGGCGAGGCCATCGTCGTTGCCGCGCTGCCCGAGCGGGTCGTCATACCGCTTCGGCAGTCGCTGGGTGCGCCGGCCACGCCCTGCGTCTCCGTCGGCGACGACGTCAAGGTCGGTCAGAGGATAGGTGATGCGGCGGGCTTCGTCTCGGTTCCCGTCCACGCCTCCATCGCCGGCACCGTCTCTGCCGTCGGGCGCTTCCCTCATCCGGTGGGCGGAGAGCAGGACGCCGTCGTCATCGAGGGGAACGGCTCCGAGGAGTGGCACGAGTCCGTTCGCCCGCGCGAAGACGTGGGTTCACTTGCCTCAGACGAGATCCGCCGCATCATCCAGGACGCGGGCCTCGCAGGGTTGGGAGGGGCCGCGTTCCCCACGCACGTCAAGCTGTCTCCGCCCGAGTCCAAGCCCATCGACACCGTCATTCTGAACGGAGCCGAGTGCGAGCCGTGGCTCACGGCCGACCACCGGCTCATGCTCGAGAAGCCAGAGGAAATCCTCCAGGGGCTCTCGATTTTCATGCGTGCCCTGGGCTGCGAGCGCGGCTACGTCGGCATCGAGGCGAACAAGCCCGATGCCGTGCAGGCGATGCGGAAGGCCGTGCCCTCGGGGTCTGGGCTGACCATCGTCCCGCTCCAGGTGAAGTACCCGCAGGGTGCGGAGAAGCAGCTCATCCAGGCGATCCTCCGGCGCGCTGTGCCCGCCGGTGGCCTGCCGATGGACGTCGGGGTCGTCGTACAGAACGTGGGGACCGCTCTGGCCGCGTACGAGGCCGTCCACCTGGGTCGCCCGCTCACCCGGCGCGTGATGACGCTCACGGGCACGCCGGTCGCGCGTCCCTCCAACTTCCTGGCGCGCATCGGAACGCTCGTCTCCGATCTCGTCGAGCAGGCCGGGAGCCTGAAGGGCGACCTGGCCAAGGTCGTCTCGGGCGGGCCCATGATGGGTATCGCGCAGTTCACGCTCGACGTTCCCGTCATCAAGGGACTGTCGGGAATGCTCTTCCTGGCGCGCGGCGAGGTGCACGCCGCTCCACCTGACCCGTGCATACGCTGCGGGCACTGCGTGCACTCGTGTCCGATGAAGCTCGTGCCGACGACGATCGAGAAGTTCGTGGTGGCCGAGAAGATAGACGAGGCCGTGCGTGTAGGGCTTCTCGATTGCATCGAGTGCGGTTCCTGCGCTTACGTTTGCCCATCGCGCCGGAGGCTCGTGCACTACTTCAAGTACGGTAAGTACCTGGCCAACGAGCGTAGGAAGGCGCAGGCGACCGAGGCCGAGACGAAGGAAGGCTAGGTTCAGGATGGCGACCGCCGATGCGACCAGCGTCGGTGGGCGCGCTCCGGACGGGAAGAAGGAAGCGTGATGGACGGAAGGCTTCTCGTATCCGCCTCTCCTCACATCCGCGAGGACGTCTCCGTGCAGAAGGTGATGTACGGGGTCGTCATCGCTCTCGCGCCGGCGATCGCCGGTTCGTTCTACTTCTACGGATCGAGGGCGCTCTTCCTCACGGGGCTCGCGTGCCTGACGGCGCTCGTGACGGAAGCCGTCATCCAGAAGATGCGAGGCGTGCCCGTCACGATCCGGGACGGCAGCGCGCTCGTGACCGGCATCTTGGTTGCATTCAACATCCCGCCGGGTGTCCCGTGGTGGATCCCCGTCGTCGGGGCCTTCTTCGCGATAGCCATCGGCAAGCAGATCTTCGGGGGTCTGGGCTACAATCCCCTGAACCCCGCGCTCCTCGGGCGCGCGTTCCTCCTCGCCTCGTGGCCTGTCCACATGACGACCATGTGGCTGCCGGCGAGGGGTGGGACCCTGTCGGGCATCACGATGCGAGGCGTCGACGCGGTGACGCAGGCGACGCCGCTCGCGGTGCTCCGGAAGGTCTCGGAGATCATCTCGGACCCGTCGTCGACGACGCATCAGATCGTTCAGGCGCGTGAGGTGCTGGCGGACCTAGGCTCTGTCGATTCGATGCTGAGCCTTTTCGTCGGCCGCGTGGGCGGGTGCATAGGGGAGACGTCCGCGCTCCTTCTCTTGATCGGTGCCGTCTACCTCCTCTACAGGCACTTCATCGACTGGCGGATACCGGTGTCGTACGTCGGCACGGTCGCGGTGCTCGCGTGGATCTTCGGAGGACCGTCGGGGCTCCTCACCGGGAACGCGCTCTACCACGTGCTCGCCGGCGGACTCATCCTCGGCGCTTTCTACATGGCGACCGACATGGTCACATCACCCGGGTCGCCCAGGGGGATGCTCATCTTCGGTGTGGGCTGCGGTGTCCTGACGTCCATCATCCGGACGGTCGGCGGCTATCCGGAAGGCGTGAGCTACTCGATCCTTCTCATGAACGTCGCGACGCCGCTCATCGACCGGCACACGCGGCCGAAGAAGTTCGGCGAGGTGAAAGAGAGTGGGTAACTTCCTGAGACTCGTGGGCGCCCTGGCGTTCATCGCACTCGTGGCGAGCTTCGGGCTCTCCGCGATCTACGGCGCGACCCACGAGATCACGGAGACGTACAAACAGGCTGAGGAGGCGCAGGCGCGCATCGAGGCGCTCGCGTGCGACCCCGACGCCTTCTTCGTGGAAACCGTGACCGACTCGCTCGTCGGCGGGCAGCCCTTCTCCTACTACACGGCCTACGCTTCCGAAGGGAGCGACGACGTCCTCGGCTACTCCTTCACCGCGTACGGGAAGGGCTACTCGAGCACGATCGTGACCATCGTGGGCGTTGATCTCGCCGGGATCATCTGCGGCGTCAAGATCACCGACCAGAAGGAGACCCCAGGGCTGGGCTCCAAGATCCAAGAGGTCGCGTCGCAGAACACGATCTGGGCGGTCATGGCCGGGAACGCCGTCGACGAGTCGGGCGTCAAGCCGTGGTTCCAGAAGCAGTTCGAGATGCTCGGAGTCGACGGTCTCCGGGTCGTCAAGAGCACGACTGACGAGGGCATCCTCGCCGTCACCGGCGCGACCATCAGCTCGGATGCTGTGACCGAGTCCGTGAGTGAAGGCCTCGCGATGCTCCTATCGGTCGTCGGGGTCGAGGAGGGAGACGGCTCGCGAGATGCCGACGGCGGAACGGCCCGTGAACTCGGGGAGGGTGCCTAGATGAGACCTCTGGCCGAGCTCGTCAAGGGCATCTACAAGGAGAACCCGGTCTTCCGGCTGGCGCTGGGTTTGTGCCCCGCGCTCGCTGTGTCGACGTCGGTCGAGAACGCGCTCGGCATGGGAGCCGCGGCAACGTTCGTGCTGGTAGGTTCGAACATCACCGTGTCGTTCATCCGCAAGTTCGTGCCGACCAAGGTGCGGATCCCGTGCTACATCGTCGTCATCGCGAGCTTCGTGACGACCGTCGAACTCGTGATGGGTGCGTACCTCCCTGAACTCGCGAAGTCTCTGGGCATCTTCCTGCCCTTGATCGTTGTCAACTGCATCATCCTGGGGCGCGCGGAAGCGTTCGCGTCGAAGAACGGCGTGGGCCGCTCGATCCTCGACGCCGTCGGGATGGGCGTCGGCTTCACGTTCGCCATAACGCTGATCGGCGCGATCAGAGAGCTCCTCGGTGACGGGAAGCTCATGGGCTACATGGTCTTCGGCCCGCAGTACCAGCCGGTGCTCCTCATGATCCTGGCGCCCGGCGCGTTCATCACGATCGGGCTCCTGATGGGCTACTTCAACATCCTGGACGAGCGCATGAAGAAGAAGACGGAAGCCAAGGGCGGGAAGGGATAGGGCAGACATGGATCTGGGCCAGCTCTTCGCCATCGTCATAGGCGCCATCTTCGTGTCGAACTTCGTGCTCGCGAGGTTCCTGGGGCTCTGCCCGTTCGTCGGCGTGTCGAAGGACTCCGACTCAGCGCTCGGCATGGGCATGGCCGTCATCTTCGTGATGACGATGGCGTCGATCGTCACGTGGTTCGTCTACATGTACGTTCTCGTCCCGCTCGGCATCGTGTACCTCCGGACGATAGCCTTCATCCTCGTCATCGCGACGCTCGTGCAGTTCGTGGAGATGGTGATCGAGAAGACGTCGCCGACGCTCCACAAGTCGCTGGGAATCTACCTTCCTCTCATCACGACCAACTGCGCCGTCCTCGGCGTCGCCGTCGTCAACGTGAACGAGTTCATGGTGACGGGGCTTCCGAGGGCGACGAGCTTCATCTACACGGTGGTGCACGGTCTCGCGGCAGGGCTGGGGTTCACGCTGGCGCTCATTCTCATGGCCGCGATCAGAGAGCGGCTCGAGCTCGTCGACGTTCCGAAGTCGATGAGAGGCATCCCCATCACGTTCGTGATCGCGGGACTCATGGCGATCGCGTTCCTGGGATTCTCGGGCCTGAAGATCGGATAGGATGACCGGATGGATCCGGTAGTCTTGAAGTCGATGATAGCCCTGACGGCCATGGCCGCCGTCTTCGGCGCGGTGCTCGCCGTCGCGTCCCGCATCTTCGCGGTCTATCGCGACCCGCGCGTCGAGCAGATCGTCGACGCTCTACCGGGTGCGAACTGCGGCGCGTGCGGCTTCCCCGGTTGCCAGGGATACGCGGAGGCCGCGGTGTCCGCGGGGCGCATTCCTGCGACGTGTCCGCCGGGAGGCACCGAAGTCGCGGCCAGGGTCGCCGAGATTCTGGGGGCCGACGCGGGCGAGCACACGGCGAAGGTCGCGGTCGTGCACTGCAGGAGCGGGGTTTCGACGTCGGTCCAGCGCCTCGAGTACGACGGCATCGAGGACTGCCGCGCGGCGATCCTCATCGGCGGGAATCCGAAGTCGTGTGTGTTCGGATGTCTGAGCCTTGGCACCTGCAAAGCCGTCTGTCCCTTCGATGCCGTCGAGCTCGACGACGAGGGCGTCGTCCACATCGATTCCGTCAAGTGCACCGGATGCGGCAACTGCGTAGCTGCCTGTCCCGTCAACGTCATCGAACTTGTTCCGGTGGACATGAGGGTCCACGTGCGGTGCTCATCGCGCGACAAGGGCAAGAAGGCGAAGAGCGTCTGCGATATCGCGTGCATCGCCTGTCAGGTGTGCGTCAAGAAATGCCCGGTCGATGCCATCCACATGGAGAACGACCTCGCCGTCATCGACTACGGCAAGTGCACCAACTGCGGGATCTGCGCGGCCGTCTGCCCGACCAAGGCCATCGTCGACGACGTCAAGACGCGTCCCGTGGCGCTGATCGGCTCCAAGTGCGAGGGCGTGGGCGAGTGCAAGAAGGTCTGCCCGGTGAAGGCCATCAGCGGCGAGGAGGGCGAGCGCCACGAGGTCGACAGGAAGAAGTGCATCGGCTGCGGTCTCTGCCTCGACGCGTGTCCGACTAGAGCGATCACGATGGTCGGGGCCTTGGGGCTTCAGAAGGAGAGGAACTGACGTGGCCAAGGGAGCGCAGGAGAAGCAGCAGGC
>JAUWRQ010000230.1 GCA_030610515.1 Candidatus Eiseniibacteriota bacterium
CTACGGCCGTCATCGCCCCGACGATCTCGTCCAGGACCTCCGGCCTCCGGCCTTCGCTGAAATTCGGCACGCATTCAACGAGCTTCATTCCACTCCTCCCGTGGAGGCGCGCTCAGACAACCAGCGTCTCATCGCGGTCGCGAACGACGACACCTCCAGCCACGACCTTCCGAACAAGGTTCACACCGTAGTGATAGGGAATCGCGCGATGGTCGTCAACCTCCCAGACGACCAGGTCTGCCGCCTTCCCCACCTCGAGCATTCCGACGACGTCCTCCGTCCCGCACGCCCAGGCCGCGTTCACCGTGGCCGCCGCGAGCGCCTCCGCCGGCGTCATCCGGAGCGCCATCGAGGCCAGAGACATGATGATCTGCATCGACTCGGTCATCGAGCTTCCAGGATTGCAGTCGGTCGCGAGCGCGACAGGCACGCCCTCCTCAATGAGCTTGCGGGCCGGAGCGTACGCGCTCTTCCCGAGGGAGAGCGTCGTGCCGGGCAGGAGGACCGCCGTAACACCGGCGGCAGCTAGGGCCCTGACGCCGTCGTCCGACACGCAAACCAGATGGTCGGCCGATCGCGCGCGAAGCTCGCCCGCGAGTTCCGCCGCACCAAACGGGTGCAGCTCGTCCGCGTGCAGCTTGGGCTCCATGCCCGCTGCGCGCGCGGCCTCGAGCACCCGGCGTGACTGCTCCACCGAGAAGACGCCCTTCTCGCAGAAGACGTCGCAGAACCGGGCAAGGCCGGCCGCAGATACCGCGGGGATCATCTCCTCGATGATGTGGTCGACGTAGCCGTCCCGGTTGTCCCTCCACTCATCCGGGAACTCGTGCGCGCCCAGGAAGGTCGGCACGACGCGGACCGCGTGCTCCTCGCCGAGCTTCCCGATGACGCGGAGCGCCTTGAGCTCCGACTCGGTCGATAGACCGTAGCCGCTCTTGATCTCGGCCGTGGTCGTCCCGTAGGAGAGCATTCTGGTGAGCGTGGAGCGTCCGACCTCGAGAAGCTCGTCCTCCGACGCCTCGCGAAACGCCCTCACGCTGGAGCGGATGCCGCCTCCCGACTCCGCGATCTCCTCGTAACTCCGGCCCTCGACGCGCATCGCGAACTCGCGCTCGCGCGTTCGCGCGAAGACGGCGTGCGTGTGCGAATCGATGAGCCCCGGCGTGACGAGCACACCCTTCGCATCGACGACCGTCGCGTCATCGTCGAGCTCGACGGTGGCGACGACGTCGCGCTCGCGACCCACGGCCACGATGCTGCCGTGGTGCGCGGCAACCGCACCACCTGGGACGCTCCCCAGGTCCCTCATCGCGGCGCCTGTGCGCGGAACCGGACCGCAGGCCAAGGTCAGAAGCTCTCCCGCGTTGCGGAGCAGGAAGTCAGCTCGCATGCACTCACTCCTCGAGCATCGGGATGCGGACACCCCTGGACCTGGCACACAGGACGGCGGATTCGTATCCAGCATCGACGTGACGAGCGACGCCCGTTCCTGGGTCGGTCGTGAGCACGCGCTCGAGCCTCCGGCCTGCCTCGGGCGTCCCGTCGGCCACGATGACCATCCCGGCGTGAAGCGACTTCCCTATCCCGACGCCTCCTCCGTGGTGGAACGAGACCCACGTCGCACCCCCGACGGCATTCACGAGCGCGTTCAGGACGGGCCAGTCGGCTATCGCGTCGCTTCCGTCGAGCATGCCTTCCGTCTCGCGGTACGGCGACGCCACCGAGCCGCTGTCCAGATGGTCCCGCCCGATGACGATGGGCGCTGAGATCTCACCGCTCGCGACCATGTCGTTGATGACACGACCGAAGCGGGCACGCTCGCCGTAGCCGAGCCAGCAGATCCTGGCGGGCAGTCCCTGGAAACGGACCTTCTCCCTGGCCAGCCGTATCCAGCGGGCGAGCGCTTCGTCCTCCGGGAACTCACGCAGTATCGCCTCGTCTGTCTTGTAGATGTCCTCGGGGTCACCCGAGAGCGCCACCCAGCGGAACGGCCCCTTTCCCTCGCAGAAGAGCGGGCGGATGAACGCGGGCACAAACCCCGGGTAGTCGAAGGCGTTCGAGACACCCGCGTCCTTGGCCTGACCGCGCAGGTTGTTCCCGTAGTCGAACGCTATCGACCCAGCTTCCTGCATCGCCAGTATCGCCAGACAGTGCTCGGCCATCGAGCGCATCGAGAGCTCGACGTATCTGCCGGGGTCGCTGTCTCTCAATGCGAGAGCCTCGCCGAGTGACATGCCTCCCGGGACGTAGCCCTCAAGCGCGTCGTGAGCCGAAGTCTGGTCAGTGACGATGTCGGGAACGAGACCCCGACGCACGATCTCGGGATGCGTGTCGACGCAGTTCCCGACGAGTCCCACGGAGAGCGGCCGCTTCTCACGAACGGCCGCCTGGACGAGCTCGAGCGCCTCGTCGAGATCCTCCGTCATCCGATCGCAGTAGCCCTGGTCCAGGCGCTTCTGGATTCGCTCCCGATCGACCTCCACGTCGAGGCAGACGCCTCCGTTCATCGTGACGGCGAGCGGCTGCGCACCACCCCTGCCGCCCATGCCGCCCGTCAGGACAAGGCGCCCCTCGAGACTACCGCCGAAGTGCTGTCTCGCACACTCGGCGAGTGTCTCGTACGTACCTTGCAGGATGCCCTGGGTGCCGATGTAGATCCAGCTTCCGGCGGTCATCTGGCCGTACATGATCAGCCCATCTCGTTCGAGCTCGCGGAAGCGCTCCCACGTCGCCCAGTCACCCACGAGGTTCGAGTTCGCGATGAGGACCCTCGGGGCGTCCTCGTGCGTCCTGAACACAGCCACCGGCTTCCCGGACTGGACGAGCATCGTCTCGTCCGACGCAAGCGTTCTGAGCGTACGTACGATGGCGTCGAACGCCTCCCAGTTCCTCGCCGCTTTCCCCGTCCCGCCGTACACGACGAGCTCGTCGGGCATCTCGGCCACTTCGGGATCCAGGTTGTTCATGATCATCCGGAGAGCCGCCTCCTGAAGCCAGCCCTTGCACGAGAGCTCCGTCCCCCGCGGGGCCCTCACGGGTCTCGCGCCCGTCGCCTTGTTCACCATGTCATCCTCCGTGTCCCGCGTGCACACCGGCCAGCACAGACAGAAGCTCCGCGTCGGACCGGGCTATGGCCACGTTCGTGGGGAGCTCCGAGAGGAGCCTGCTGCCGTACCTCCTCGTCGAGAGCCTGCTGTCCAAGAAGACGACCGCTCCCGCGTCCGTCGTCGAACGTATCAGCCTGCCGAAGCCCTGCCTGAGCCGGATGGCCGTCCTCGGCACCATGTACTCCGTGAACGGGTTCTCGCCGGCCGCCTCGTAGCGCTCGCAATGCGCCTCGATGACGGGGTCTCTGGGCACCGGGAAGGGCAGCTTCACGATGACCAGCTGCTGGAGCGAACGGCCCGGAACGTCGACGCCTTCCCAGAAGCTGCCGGTCGCAAGAAGAACGGAGTCGACCTCGCCCGCGAACCGTTCGA
>JAUWRQ010000172.1 GCA_030610515.1 Candidatus Eiseniibacteriota bacterium
GCAACTACGACTTCGGCTACGTCGACCTGTGCTCGCCCACGCAAGGCGACACCTGGCGCACGGTCGTGACGGTCGACAACCCAGGTGAGGGGTACAGCTCCGGAACGTCGCAGGATTGGGACAGCACCGACCCGGACGGCCCCGGCCACATGGTGGTTGACATCACCGACTACATCGACGGCGAGTTCGATCTCCGGTTCAGGTTCGAGTCCGACTGGGGCTGGTCGAGCCAGGACCACTTCGACAACCCGCCGGAGAGTTCCTTCAAGGATGGCGCATGGCAGCTGGACAACATCACCCTCCTGGTCGATGGGACGCCCGTCTTCTACGACGACGCGGAGAGCGGCGACCCGTGGGTCCACAACGATCTGGAAACGACTGGCCAGACGGGCGTGACGTTCTGGCGCGGTCGGTATGGGATCGATTTCGTCACCGGGAGGGACTTCATGTGCGAAGACCGCCCGGTGGGCACATGGATGTACGCCGCAGTCGACCCGTTCACGAGCACGATGGTGGACGACCAGAGCTCGTGGCTCGTGAGCCCGCCTATCGACGTCAGCGGTGCAGAGAGGCTGGTGAGCTCCTGGGACTACTGGGTAGACCTCCCCTGGTTCTCATACGACTACTTCGACATCAAGGTGGCCCCGAATGACGTCTACGACTGCGTGACGGACCCCGGCGGCTTCGTCGATGCCGGCGGCGGGGGCATCCATTATGGCGGACCATTATGGGGCGTCCGCTACAGCAACTGGGACGAGTTCGCGGCCAACGACTGGCTGGCGATTCGCTGGGAGCTTTGGGACTGGGACTGGGCGGAGCCGACGGAGCCGCACAGGGCGGGCCTGTTCCTGAACCGCCAGAGGGTCGGCATCCCGTCCGGCGATCCGGGGACCCACTTCGAGCAGAAGTGGTGGCAGTGGTTCAATGACTGGTACGTTGAGCAGATGGACGAGGCGCTTCGCGACACGGCGCACATCTCCGTCACGGACCGCGACGGTGTCGCGTCCGTCACTCTCCTGGCTTCGAAAGATGCTGGGCAGACCTGGGAGTCCTACGCGTGCCGGCACGAGAGCGAGCAGAGCGAGTGGTGGTATGCGCCGCCGCCGGTCAACCAGATGACTCAGGGCAGCGAGATCTGGTACTACTTCGAGGCCATCGATGGTGTCGGTACGGTGACCGTGTATCCGTATGACGCGCCCGACGCGGTCTTCGAGATGTCCATCCTGCCGATTAACGCGTCTGTCAGCGACCCCGGACTGCTTCTCGTGGACAAGTACGGCGGCGACCTGAGACCGCTCGCGTCCTGGCATCTGGAGTACTACTATGTCGAGATGCTCGAGATACTGGGGTACGAGTGGGACGTCTACGACGTGGAGTCTCGCTCCGGCAACGTCCTGTGGTACGGGCCGGACACCATGGCCCACAAGTACTACGACACCCAGATCTGGGCCTTTGGCAGCAAGAGAAGCTGCACGCTGTCGGACGAGGACCAGGAGGGCCTCATCGTGTGGCTCAACGAGGCGGGCGAGGGCAAGGAGAGGAACCTGCTCCTGGCCGGCGACGGCATAGGTTACGACCTCATTGAGAAGGGCCACGAGACCCAGAGCTTCTATGGAACATGGCTCGCGTCCTACTACCTCAGCGACGCGGTCGGGGCGGTCACGGTCGACAGCATCCCGACGCTGCGCGAGCGCGCGGGCGGCTGGACGTTCCTGGACCACGATGACGGCGAGTGTGTTCTCCGAGGCGGCTGCCCGTGGTTGAGGTACTTCGACGTGGTGCAGCCGTACCCGGCCATCCCGGGCACGGAGATCGTGGCGGACTACGTCAAGCTCGACTCCTCCACGGAGCCCGCGGGTGTCGCGTACACGCACCAGATGCTGGGCTACCAGACGGTCAACCTCGGTTTCAGCATGGCGTCCATGAGGGATGTCGCATCGCCTGCCGGGTACGTCGAGACCGGCGTGGAAGACCGTGTGAACCTGATGGCCAACATCATGGCCTACTTCGGCAGAACGCCCACGGGCCCCGGCACCGGCGTCGTGGACGGCCACAGGAACGAGTTGTCGCACGCCTACCCGAACCCGTTCAACCCGATGACGAAGATCGCGTACGCGGTCAAGGACGCGGGCCCCGTGACGATCGAGGTCTACAACGTCGCGGGTCGAGTCGTCCGCACGCTCCTCGAATGCGAGGTCAAAGCGGGCGCCTCGGGCTTCGTGGTCTGGGACGGCATGAACGACGGCGGCGAGAGGTGCGCGAGCGGCGTCTACTTCTATCGCATCGCAGCTCCAGGTTTCACGGAGTCGCGCAAGGTGGTCATTCTGAAGTGATGCAGTGTAACTGACTGATTCCTACACGGCTGGTCTCACTTGCCTCTGGGGGCTATCGTGGTCGGCAGGACGATCTCTCACTACAGGATCCTCGAGAAGCTCGGCGAGGGCGGCATGGGTGTCGTCTACAAGGCCGAGGATACCTCCCTGAGGAGGATGGTAGCCCTCAAGTTCCTCCCGCATTTCATGCTCGGCATGAGTCATGAGAAGGCGAGGCTGGTTCGGGAGGCGCAGGCTGCCGCTGCCCTCGATCATCCCAACATCTGCACGGTCTACGAGGTTGATGAGGTCGGGGGAGAGACCTTCATCGCCATGGCGCTGGTCGACGGCGGGACTCTCAGGGACAAGATCTCTGAGGGGCCTCTGACGCTCGACGAGGCAACGGACTTCGCCATCCAGATCGCGCAGGGGCTCGCCGCCGCGCACGGGAAGGGCATCGTTCACAGGGACATGAAGCCCGGGAACGTGATGATCACGTCCGACGGCAGAGCGAAGATCCTCGACTTCGGTCTGGCCAAGTCACCCGAGTGCACGCGGCTCACGAGAACGGGAACGACCGTGGGCACGATCGCGTACATGTCGCCGGAGCAGACGCGAGGCGTGGATGTCGACCACCGCACCGACATATGGTCCTTCGGTGTGATGTTCTTCGAGATGCTGACAGGCAGACGTCCCTTCGAGGGTGGCCACGACCAGGCCATCATCCACTCGATCCTTAACGATGAGCTGCCCCGGGTGTCGGAGTTCAGGCCAGATGTCCCGGAGGGTATCGACAGGATTGCCGCCGGCGCCCTGATCAGGAGTGTCGAAGCACGGTATCAGTCCATCGAAGACGTACTGGCGGACCTGCGTTCGCTCGGCACGGTCGGAGCCACCGCGACGGTGTCTCTCAGAGCCCCCCGCCCCGCGCGGGTGCGCCGCGCGGCCGTTCTCCTCGGACAGTGGAGAACCCAGCTCGTTGCTGCTGCCACGATTATCGCCGTCGGTGTCGCGGGAATGGCAATGTACGAAACGCTGGTCCGAGACGGCCCGGCGGCGACCGGGCCGCTCCAGCACAACCGCGTGCTCGTGGCCACCTTCGAGAACCGCACGGGCGACGCTTCGCTGGACCACATCGGTCAGACGGCGGCCGACCGCATCACAGAGGGCCTGACGAAGGAGAAGCTCGCGCAGGTCACACCAACAGCGGCCGCGAGCGGAGGGGCTGGCCAGGATAACGGCGCCACCGGCCTCCTGGCCGTCGCGCGGGAGGCCGGAGCTTCCGTCCTCGTGGCCGGTTCGTTCCGCGTGCAGTCCGACTCGCTCCGGATCGAGGCCCGCTTGCTCGACGTCTCCGATGGGACGATCCTGAATGTGATCCCGGAGGCAGCCCCGCTCGCGACGCCGGCAGCGGCCATCGCGAAGACGCGAAGCAGAGTGATGGGCGCCCTGGCCGCACGGGGCGATCCCTGGATCATGAGGGACATGCGCTCGCACGCGCCGACCTACGAGGCGTATCAGGAGTACCGAGCTGGAGAGGAGGCCGTAGGGAACAAGAGCAAGCTTGAGCACTACGAACGCGCGATCGAGCTGGATCCAGAGTTCACAGTTGCGAGGATCAGCATTTCGGTCCACAGCATCGAAGTGCTCATGGGGGCGGGGCGCCGCGCGGAGGCTGACTCTCTCCTTATGGACGTCCTGTCCCAGCCCGGGTTACTCACGCCTCACTCGAAGCTCCTTGTCGAGTCGTGGGGCGCGCCCCACCCCCGCGCCCCCACAGAGGGTGTTCGGGAGCTGCGCGCGCGTGCCCCCGGGGCGCCCGCCAAAGAGTACGCCAGGTATGCGTGCGC
>JAUWRQ010000028.1 GCA_030610515.1 Candidatus Eiseniibacteriota bacterium
CTCGTCGTCAACGCGCTCGTCGGTTCGTCCGGGCTTCGCCCGACGATGGCTGCGGTGCGCGCGGGGAAGAGAACTGCGCTGGCCAACAAGGAGTCGCTGGTCGCGGCCGGCGAACTCGTCGTGACCACGGCCGCCGAGACCGGAGCTGCGATCATCCCGGTCGATAGCGAGCACAGTTCGATCTTCAGGTGCCTTCGCGGTACTCCGGCGGACGAAGTTGAGGCGCTCGTCCTGACGGCTTCCGGAGGGCCGCTTCGCGACTTCCCCATGGACGAGATCGCCGGCGCCAGTGTCGAAGCGGTGCTGTCGCACCCGACCTGGGACATGGGCGAAAAAGTCACCGTTGACTCGGCGAGTCTTGTCAACAAGGCGATGGAGGTCATCGAGGCGCGCTGGCTCTTCGGCGTCGGGTTCGACAGGATCGAGGTGGTCGTACACAGGGAGTCGATAGTCCACTCGCTCGTCCGTCTGGTCGACGGGAGCATGCTTGCGCACCTGGGGCAGCCGGACATGCGAGTTCCGATCCAGTACGCCATGTTCTATCCCGAGGTGCCGCGCGGGTCGTTCGGGACATGCCGCCTGGAGGAACTCGGGACTCTACACTTCGAGTCGGTCGATGCTCGTCGCTATCCGTGCTTCGGACTCCTGCTCGAGGCGGGACGGGACGGAGGCACGGCCCCTGCGATCGCGGCCGCGGCCGATGAGGTCGCGGTGGCCGCGTTCGCTGCGAGGCGCATCGAATTCGGCGACGTAGCCCGAATCATCGAGCGTACGCTCGCCTTCGTCTCGTCGGCCCCGGCCGTCGATCTCGGAACCGTCCTCGAGGCTGAGGCTGAGGCACGGGCCGAGGCCGCGCGCCTCACGGGCGAGATCGAGGCGGCGCGCTGAACGACAGCATCTGGGGGCGGCGCGCTGAACGACAGCACCCGGCCGTGGTGTGCTGAACGGTCGAACGCTTGAGCTCCGGCGCGCTGGCGTCTGAGCACGAACCTCTTCCGGAGGATTGATGTTCATCTTCTACGCATACGCCGGGATACTCATTGGTGTCCTCATCGTCGTGCACGAGGTCGGTCACTTCCTCGCGGCGCGCGCGGCCAGGGTCACGGTGGAGCGATTCTCCATCGGGTTCGGACCGAAGATCCTGAAGGTCAAGCGAGGCCAGACCGAGTACGTGCTCTCACTCATACCGCTCGGTGGATATGTGAAGATGGCCGGGACGGAGACCTCGGAGCATCCGGCAGGGGAGACGTTCGCGCCGGACACGTTCCCCGGCAAGCCGATCGGAGTACGGGCGCTGATCATTGCCGCGGGCCCTCTGGCAAACGTGATCTGGGCGCTTCTCGTCTACGTGGGCATCATCTGGATCGGCGGCGTCCCCACGTTCGGTGACCAGCCGATCGTGGGCATGGTGGAAGAGGGGTCGCCCGCGGAAGTCGCCGGCATCTCGGCGCTCGACCGGATCGTCTCGGTGGACGGCGCCGCCGTCGCGACGTGGGACGACCTGCGCGCGGGCATCCAGTCGGCGGACATCACTGACGGTATCACCATCGCGCTCGAGCGTCCGGAGGAGCCGGCGCTGATGACGCTCGTGGTCGATGTGGAGCCCGACTCCCTGACGGGCGCCGTTGCGATAGGCGTCGCCGCGTACATTCCGCCCCTGATCGGGGACGTGATGGCGGGAAGCCCCGCCGACGTGGCCGGGCTCAAGCAGGGCGACCGTGTGACGGCTCTGAACGGCCAACCCGTGCGAACGTGGTACGAGCTCTCGTCAATCGTCGCCGCGAGCCCCAACCAGGAACTCCTGGTTTCGTGGGAGCGTGATGGCGAGACCGGTGAGGTCGTTCTCACCGTGGACGAGGTTCAGGAGCCGATCGATCTGACCGAGGTCAGGAACGTGGGCTCCATCGGTACGACGGTTCCGCTCATGATGAGGAAGATCGGCTTCGGCGAGGCCCTGTTCGCCGGCGTCGGGATCTTCGCTGCCACGGCAGGCCAGGTCGTCGGCATGTTCTGGATGATCGTGACTGGGCAGATCTCGATGGACATGGTCGGCGGTCCCATCCGGGTCGTCCAGATGGCGAGTGAGAGCGCGCGATGGGGAGCGAGTTACTTCTTTGCGTTCATGGCCTTCCTGAGCCTGAACCTCGCGATCATAAACCTGTTGCCTCTGCCGATTCTTGACGGAGGACACCTCCTCCTGCTGGCGTTGGAGCGACTGAGAGGAAGAGGTCTCACGGAGAGGCAGCTCCTCGTGTGGCAGCAGATCGGGCTCTTTTTCTTCATAGGTCTGGCGGCCTTCCTGCTCGTGCGCGACGTCTTCCTCCTTCGCTAGCGCGCCTCGTCGCCGCCGACACCGCTCCCGTCACCTCCGGGAGACGCTCAGACGCCCCAGGTTGACAGGCCCCCCAGGCGAGCCTAGAATGCGAAACATGAGCAAGTCACGCTTGAATCGAGCGGTCGCCGCGGTCCTCCCGATTCTCCTTCTCGCGCTTGTCGGCGCTGAAGGAGCCGGGGCCACCCAGTTCGGCCGCAACAAGGTGCAATATCGCGCCTTCGACTGGAAGATCTTCCACACCGAGCACTTCGACGTCTACTTCTATGATGGTTCCGAGGACCTGGCCGACGCCGCCGCGCTCATCATCGAGCAGGCCAACGCGGACTACGAGAAAATCCTCGGTCACCGTCTCTCCACGGTCATTCCCATCATCATCTACGCGTCACACAACGAGTTCCAGCAGACGACCGTCTCATACTCCCACATTCAGGAGACGGTCGGCGGGTTCACCGAGCTCTTCAAGAACCGCGTTGTCGTTCCGTTCACGGGATCCTACGACGACTTCAGGCACGTGCTCTACCATGAGCTCGCGCACGTCTTCATGTTCGACATCGTCTACGGAGGACTCGTAGAGTCGGTCATTCGCCGAGCCTACACGAATCCGGTGCCACTGTGGTTCACGGAGGGACTGGCCGAGTACGCGTCACAGGGGTGGGACGCGGAAGCCGAGATGATCATGCGCGACATAACGATCGCGGACATGATCGTCCCGCTGGAGTACCTGTTCGGCGGATACCTCGTGTACAAAGAGGGTCAGGCCGTCCTGAACTTCATCGCGGAGCGCTACGGTGAGGAGAAGGTCTCCGAGATCGTGAGGGGCATTGCCAAGAGCCACAACCTCGAACGCGCCCTTCGGGACGCGATCGGTATGTCGGTGCCCGAACTCTCCGACGAGGTCGACCGGTGGCTCAAGGCCAGGTACTGGCCGGAGGTGACGGACAGGGGTCGGGGAGAGGACGTCGCCAAGCTCATCACTGATCACGGGCGCGACGGGTCGTACCTCAATCTGGGTCCCGAGATATCTCCCGACGGCAACAAGGTCGTCTTCATCTCGGATGGGAGCGGGTACGCGGACGTCTACCTCGCCTCGGCGTTGGACGGCAAGATACTCAGGAAGCTTGTGAGCGGCGAGCGCTCCGACGAGTTCGAGACGCTGCACCTTCTGCGGACCGGGTTCGCGTGGTCGCCCGACGGGAGCGAGATCTGCTTCATCGCGAAGGCCGGTTCGTCTGACGCGCTCCACTTCATCGACGCCGAGACGGCCAGGCTGCTGCGGACGATCCGGTTCCCCCTCGATGCGGCGTTCACTCCCACTTGGTCTCCCGACGGCGGCAGCATCGTCTTCATCGGAACCAGATACGGGGCGTCCGACCTCTACATGACCGACATCAACGGGGACACGCTCGAGAGACTGACCGACGACTTCCACGACGAACGCGATCCTGAATGGTCTCCCGACGGAAGCAGGATCGTGTTCTCGTCGGACCGCGACTCGCCCGAGAGCGACCGGTTCGAGCGGGCGTACGATCTCTACACGATCAATCCTGAGACGAAGCACGTGGAGCAAGTCGTTTCGACGCGCGGAGACGAAGGGACTCCAACCTGGTCCCCAGATGGCAAGATGCTCGCTTACACATCGGACCGCGGAGGCTCCCCGGAGCTCTTCTTCGCGGACCTCGAGCGCGGACTCAGCGCGCGCGCGACCTCGCTCGTCGGAGGCGCAGAGGCGCCCAGCTGGTCCAAGGAAGGCGACCGCCTGGCATTCTCGCACTACGGGGACGGAGGGTGGGACGTCGCAACCGTCAAGAACCCCGTCGAAGCGTTCGCCGAAGTGACGCGGGAGACGGGTTGGTTCCCGAGCTTCGATCCCCATCCCGACCAGGCGACTCCTGCCGCCACGAGCGACGTTCCGAGCACGCTGACCCCGGACGGACGGCCGTCGGCGTACGACGAAGCGATGACGGATGAGCCTGAACGCTCGGCGGGAGCGACCGACGGTGGGGCGGTCGGCGCGCCCCCCGCCGCTTCATCCGAGCGTCCCGATGCTCCGGGAGCCGGCTCGGAAGAGCCTGCAGCTTCCAGCGAAGACGGTGCCCCTCGCGAGAGCGAGTCCGTACGGAAGATTCGCGACGCCTTCCACGCGGCGCAGGGTGGAGCGAGCGTTTTTCAGGAGGACGACGACGAGAGGATCCCCGGAACGACGGAGCGCTACCGTCCCAAGTTCTCCCCGGATTGCATCAGCGGAGGCATCGCGTACACGGCGGGATACGGTGTCTCGGGCGCCGCCCAGATAGCCGTGAGCGACGTTCTCGGGAATCACCGCTTCTACATAGCCTCGGATTTCTTCTCGAGCATCGAGTCGAGCAACTTCTACGTTCTCTACGAGCACCTGGCGCAGCGCGCCAACTACTCGATAGGCGTCTACAATTTCAAGGAGTACTACTACTCCGACCGCACGCGGCTGGGTGAGGACCTCGGCGAGAAGCGCTATTTCACCGAACGAAGCTACGGAGTCTCGGCCGGGGTGTCGTATCCGTTCAGCCAGTTCACACGCGTCGAGTTCGACGTCTCGGCCCTCTCGCTCGATCGGCAGTATGCCGAGGAGAACGAGATCGGGCAGGTCGAGCTGACCGACGAGAAGGTCGGTCACTCCCTTGTGGTCCCGAGCGTGCGGCTCGTGAACGACACCACGTTGTGGGGTACTGTGGGGCCGATCGGCGGCGGCAGGTCTTCGCTCGCGGTCTCTCGCGCGTGGGAGCCGTCCGGCGACTTCGCGTACCTGACGGGGATCGCCGACGTCCGCAAGTACCTCCGCATGGGCGCCAGACACACGCTCGCCCTGAAGCTCGTCGGCGCGCGCGCCACAGCGAGGAGCGCGCAGAACTTCTTCGTCGGCGGTGTCAACACCATTCGTGGTTACGACGACTTCGAGTTCCGCGGCCGCAATCTCGGCCTCGTGAGCCTCGAGTTCCGCTACCCCTTCATCGATCGTCTTCAGGTCGCTTCGCCGATTCCGTTCTCTCTTTACGGGCTCAGAGGTGTCATGTTCCTCGACGCCGGAGCCGTCTGGGACGATCATTTCAGAGGCGTCGTCCGGGACGAGAGCGTGCACCTCAACGACATCAAGGCGGGCTTCGGAGTGGGCGTCCGGATGCAGCTCGCGTTCTTCGTCATCCGCGTCGACCGGGCCTGGAGAACGGACTTCAATAAGACCGGTGGGGCCGTCACCCACTTCGCCCTTGGCGCCGAGTTCTAGGCGTCCCGGGTTGGAGCGAGTTCGGAACCCCAGGCCGCCCCTGCGGTCGTCCGGCGCTGCCGGGCGACCTGAGGAGGAACGCATCTGGCGATCGACCTGATCCACGATCTCAATCCCATTCAACAGAAAGCGGTCCGCCACGAGAGCGGGCCGCTCCTGGTGCTGGCGGGGGCGGGCAGCGGAAAGACGCGTGTGCTGACCCACCGCATCGCGCATCTCGTGTCCGCGCGCGGAGTGAGTCCTCGCCGCGTGCTCGCCGTCACATTCACGAACAAGGCGGCGGGCGAGATGAAGCGGCGCGTCGCCGAGCTCATCAGCGAAGGGGCCGGTCCGCTCTGGATCGGCACGTTCCACTCGATATGCGCCCGCATCCTGAGACTCGAATCCCGATGGGGCTGGTGGTCGTCCTCGTTCTCGATCTACGACGAGACGGATCAGACCAGTCTCCTCAAGGACTGCATGAAGAAAGCCGGCGTCGCCGATTCCGCGTTCGCTCCGCGCAGCATCCTGGGCGCCATCTCGAGGGCCAAGGACAGGCTGCTCTCGGCTGACGAGTACGCGGGGAGAGGTGGCGGCTACTTCGAGGAGTGCGTCGCCAAGGTCTACCGCGAGTACGAGCGGGGCCTCATCGACAACAACGCTTTCGACTTCGACGATCTCATCATGCGAACGGTCGAACTCCTGCGGCGCAATCCACCGGTGCTTCAGGTCTACTCCGACAGGTTCGAGTACGTACTCGTCGACGAGTACCAGGACACGAGTCACGCGCAGTACGAGCTCGTGAACCTGCTGTCGTCAGGCCGCCGCAATCTCTGTGTCGTCGGCGACGACGATCAGTCGATCTATGGCTGGCGCGGTGCCGACATCACGAACATCCTGGACTTCGAGCGCGACCACCCCGACGCCGTCGTGCTCAGGCTGGAGCAGAACTACCGGTCGACAGGCCTCATCCTGTCGGCGGCGCACGACGTGGTGAGCCGGAACGTCCGCAGGAAGGAGAAGAAGCTCTGGACCGAGCGGCATGGGGGACAGACGCCGCACCTCTCAGGCGTCCCGAGCGAGTATCGGGAGGCCGACCTCATCCGCGATCGCATCTTGGAGCGTATGTCCGCGCGCGGGCTCTCGTACAGCGACTTCGCCGTTCTCTACCGGACTCACGCCCAGTCGAGGGTCATCGAGGATTCCCTCAGGCGTGCGGGGATAGCCTACGACATCGTGGGCGGCGTCCGCTTCTACGAGCGGGCGGAGGTCAAGGACGTTCTCGCGTATCTCAGGGTCGTCGACAATCCCGCCGACTCGGTAAGCCTCAAGAGAATCATCAACGTTCCTCCGCGCCGCGTCGGGGAGAAGACGTTCTCCCGCCTCGAGGAGCACGCGGAAGTCTCCGGCCGCACGCTCCTGGACGCAGTCGCCGATCCGTCCGGCGTGGAGGGTGTCTCGGCCGCCGCGCGGGACTCGCTCGCCGGGCTGGCGGCGCTCATCGCCAGGGCGCGCGAGGCAGCGAGGGAGGACCCTGTCGACGCCGTGCTGCGGCGCGTGCTTGAGGAGTCCGGCTATCTCGAATGGCTCGGCGAACGCTCTGCGGACCAGACCGTCGAGCGCATCGCCAACGTCGAGGAACTCGTCTCGGCAGCGAGCGAGTTCGTCGAGATGAGCGACGACCCCGGATTGGGTGCCTTCCTGTCACAGGTGTCACTCGTGGCGAACATCGACGGGTGGGAGGAGCGGGCCAACGCCGTCTCGCTCATGACGCTTCACAACGCCAAGGGCCTCGAGTTCACGATCGTCATGATCCCCGGCCTCGAGGATGGTCTCCTGCCCCACGAGTCGTCGTTCAGCGACAAGGACGAGCTCGAGGAGGAGCGGAGGCTTTTCTATGTCGGGATGACGAGGGCGAAGGACGAGCTCTACATGTACTCGGCCGGTACGCGGAGGCGGAGCGGCGTGCTCGACGTGCGCGCGCCGTCCCGATTCGTCGATGAGATAGCTCCGGAACACCTCGAGATCGAGTCCGTCATCGAGTCCGCGCCGCTGCACCGCCGGCGCCGCGCGGAGCGGCGGCCGCGCTCCCGCAGAGCGGAGAGCGACGTCTTCCCGGACTACGAGAACTTCTCCCAGGAATCCCACGGCCTCGAGCCGGGTGCGCGCATCGCCCACCCTTCGTGGGGTGAGGGCGTGGTCCTTGACATCACGGGCTCCGGATTCGACGCGATCGTGCGGATCCGGTTCGACGACGACGTCGAGAAGCGGGTCATGGTCCGCTACGGGAAGCTGAGGATACTCGGCGACTGAATCCCCTTTCAGTCCCAGGGGAAGTGATTGGCGTTCGGTCGTCGAGTGGAGTACAATACAAGTACTGGTGTTCGCGCAGACTGGGGCACAGCGTACGGAGTCTTGGTATGATCGCGGCAGCTCACTCCTCCGAGTCAGCACCGACCGGGCACGCGCCGCCCGAGCTGTGTCAGCTCGTGTGGTTGGACGACGC
>JAUWRQ010000164.1 GCA_030610515.1 Candidatus Eiseniibacteriota bacterium
GGCCCGCCGCGAGCTCCGGACCCTTCATCGGGAGGCGCGGTCCCTGCTTCAAGGGCAGCCCGATGGTTTCGGAGGCGAGAGTGAAGGTCGAGCGCGTGGAGGGCGGTTCCCCGGCGGCGCGGGCCGGCGTGCTAGCAGGTGACGAACTCGTGAGCATCGGAGAGCTGCCCGTGCGGGACAGCCTGGACGTAGCCTACGCACTCGGTTGGGCCGACGAAGGGCCGGACGAGCTGGGGTTCGGGTTCACGCGCGGAGGCGACGCTCTCTCGGTCGCGCTCACGGCGGCTCGCCCCGAGGACCTCGGCATCACGCTCGCGGACGATGTCTACCGGACGTGCTCCAACCGTTGCTCCTTCTGCTTCGTGGACCAGCTGCCGAGGGGCCTCCGGCGGAGTCTTCGGGTCAAGGACGAGGACTACCGTCTCTCGTTCGCCTTCGGGAACTACGTGACGCTCACGAATCTGTCCACACGCGACTACGAGCGGATAGACGAACAACGTCTCTCGCCGCTGTACGTGTCGGTGCACGCAACCGACGATGCCGTAAGGCGAGAGCTCCTGGGCAACGCGACGGCGCCTCCGATCCTGGGCGAGCTTCGGCGTCTCGCCGAGAGTGGCATCACGGTCCACACGCAGATCGTCATCGTTCCCGGCGTGAACGACGGGGAGGTCTTCGCAAGAACGCTCGACGATCTCCTAGCCATCGACGCGGTGGCGTCCGTGGCCGTCGTACCCGTAGGGCTCACATCACACCGCGAGGGACTGGCGGACATTGAGCCCGTGACTTCGGAACTCGCCGCGGAACTGCTCGACGAGATAGAGAGGAGACAGGAGGAGTCCCTGAGGGTGCGCAGCTCGAGAGCCGTGTTCGCGGCCGACGAGCTCTACCTGCGTGCGGGGTACGAGCTCCCGCCGTACGGGCACTACGAGGACGTCCCGCAGATCGAGAACGGGGTCGGTCTCCTGCGCGCGTTCGAGCACGATCTTCTAGAGCGCGTGGCGCTTCTCGAGGGAAGGGTGCGCGAGCCGCTGTCGCTGACGATCGTGACCGCAAGCTCCGCGGCGAGCTTCCTGGAGGATGTCGTGCCTCCCGCGCTCAGAACCGTGGGACCGATCGAGACGAACATCGTCGTCGCCGAGAACAGACTCCTCGGACCCGCCGTCACGGTGGCCGGGCTGCTGAGCGGCGCGGACATGGCGAGAGTGCTCGCTGAGACGGAGAGCGCGGACGTCGCGCTGCTGCCGGGCGAGGCCTTCAACGTCGACGGCGTGACGATCGACGACATGACTGCCGACGAGATAGCGCGCGCGGCCGGGCGCGGGAGCGTCGTGGCGACCAGCGACATTGTAGAGGCGATACTCGAGTACCTCGGAGTCGAAGCAGCGAGCGACGAGCGCGATGGCGGAGCTGAACGCGGCCCGTCAGTCAATGCGGGGGAGGGCGGAGCGTGAACACTGAGATGGAAGCGAGCGAGTTCTCGGAGGAGGCAACGAGCCTCCCGGTCGTGGCCATCATCGGCCGGCCGAACGTCGGGAAGTCGATGCTCTTCAACAGGCTCACTGGAAGCCGGAAGGCGGTCGTAGACGACGAATCCGGCGTGACGCGCGACCTCAACTACCTCGAGGCCGTGTGGAACGGACGCCACTTCCTGTTGGTCGACACGGGCGGTCTGGTGCCCCGCGACGAGGAAGGCATCTCAGGCATGATCCGGATCCAGGCCGAGAGCGCCCTCGACGAGGCCGACTCGATCGTCTTCGTGTGCGACCGCGAGACGGGGCCGGTCGGCATCGACCAGGAGATCGCGGCGCAGCTCAGGCGCGCAACGAAGCCCGTCATCCTGGCCATCAACAAGGTCGACTCCCAGAGACACGAGCAGGACGTGCACGAGTTCCACGGGCTGGGGCTGGGCGAACCCTATCCGGTCTCCGCCCTTCACGGCCGCGGCACCGGCGACCTCCTCGACGCCGTCGTCGAGACGATCCCGAAGGCCCCGGAGAAGGAGGAAGAGCCCGGCATCCGCATCGCTCTGGTCGGCCGCCCCAACGTAGGAAAATCGTCTCTCGTCAACACGCTCGTGGGCGCGAACGTCATGATCGTACATGACGCCCCGGGTACGACGCGCGACGCCATCGACACGGTGCTCACTCGCGGCGACCAGCGGTTCGTCCTCGTGGACACGGCGGGGCTTCGCAAGAAAGCGCGCATAAAGCGCGGCATCGAACTCTACAGCGCGATGCGGGCCTTGAAGAGCATCGAGCGCGCCGACGTCGTCATCCTGGTCGTCGACGCCACCGAGGGCATCGTCACGCAGGATGCGCGCATCGCGGGATTCGCCGACCAGGAAGGCAAGTGCCTCATCATCGCGTACAACAAGTGGGACCTGCTCGAGAAGGACGACAGCACGGCGGGCGAGTTCGCGAAGCGGGCCCGAGAGGACCTGCCGTTCGTCACGTACGCCCCGATCGTCCAAGTCTCGGCACTCACCGGCCAGCGCGCCGACCGGTTGCTCGAGCTTGCGGCCGACGTCTACGCGCAGGCCTCCCGAAGACTGGGAACTCACGAGGCGACCGAGTTCATATCGGCGGCGGCAGACAGGCGGCCGCCGAAGGGCGGACTGCGCTCGAGCATCATGTACGCGACTCAGATCGGCATCAGACCTCCGGCGTTCGTCGTGTTCGTTAAGAACCTGGACGCCATCGACCACTCCTACACGCGCTACCTTGCAAACCAGTTGCGCGAGGTGTATGGTTTCATCGGAACGCCCATCAGGATAATCGCGAGGAAGCGGAAAAGAAGGCCCTGGCGAAGGCCGTAGGCACGGAAGTAGCGGGGAAGACCGGCGGCACGAGAGCAGCGGACAGGCACACCGCCTGAGGAAGGTCCGGTTCGACGTGGCAACGCTTCTCGCCATCACGCTCTCCTATCTACTCGGTTCGATCCCCACGGGCGCCATCGCCGGCAGGCTCAAGGGCGTCGATCTGCGGAAAGCCGGAAGCGGCAACCTCGGAGCGACCAACGCGCTACGCGTCCTGGGACCGGCTATCGGCATCCCGGTCCTCCTCGTCGACGTCGCGAAGGGCGCCGCGGCCGTTCTGCTCGTGTCCGCGCTCCCTGGAGCGGACGGCCTCCTCGGACCCTCCGGCATTCGTCTGGCCTGCGGGCTCGCGGCCATCGTCGGGCACATCCTGCCGGTCTTCGCCGGCTTCAGAGGCGGAAAGGGCGTCGCCGCCGCAGCGGGCGTCTTCCTCGCGATGGCGCCTTTGGCAACGGCCGCCTGCTTGGCGCTCTGGGTCGTGCTCGTCCTGGTTACGCGCTACGCTTCCGTCGGTTCGATCGCGGCGGCCACGTTCCTGCCGTTCGCCGTCAACATCGAGGCGAAACTCAGGGGTACGCCTCCGTCCATGCCGCTCCTCATCGTGACCGCCGTCGTCGCCGGGTTCGTCGTCGTGCGACACAGACCGAACATCCGCCGGCTCATCGCCGGGTCGGAGAACCGGTTCGGATCGAAGAAGCGTAAGGAAGACTGATGGCTCGCATCGCGGTTCTGGGAGCGGGAAGCTGGGGCACGACGCTCGGGCTGGTTCTGCACGAGAACGGAAACGATGTCGTGCTCTGGGAATTCGACACGGCGCAGGTCGAGGCAGTGCGACGCGACCGCGAGAACAGCAAGTTCCTGCCCGGGATACCCGTGCCGGCCGACCTCGAGATCACGGGCGACATCGCGGAGGCTCTGCGCGGGCGCGAGGCCGTCGTCTTCGCAGTGCCGTCTCACGTCGTGAGAACCGTCGCGCGCGAGGCCGCTCCGCTCATAGACGGCGACGCGGTCGTCGTGAACGTCGCCAAGGGCATAGAGAACGAGACGCTCGCTCGTATGTCGGAGGTGCTGTCGCAGGAACTCGACCGTCCGGACGCCAGGAGAATAGCCTCACTCGTCGGCCCCAGTCACGCGGAGGAGGTCAGCAGGAAGCTCCCGACGACCGTCGTGGCCGCAGCGGTCTCCGGGGACACGGCGGTCCGCACGCGCGAGCTCTTCATGGCCGACTACTTCCGTATCTACACGAACACGGACCTCGTTGGCGTCGAGCTGGGCGTTTCCCTGAAGAACGTCATCGCGATAGCGGCCGGTGTCTGCGACGGGCTGGGATACGGCGACAACACGAAGGGCGCGCTCATCACCAGGGGCCTCGCGGAGATGACGAGACTCGGCGTCGCCATGGGAGGGAAGCCCGCAAC
>JAUWRQ010000293.1 GCA_030610515.1 Candidatus Eiseniibacteriota bacterium
CGAAGGGGGGATTCGAACCCCCACAGGGACTAGCCCCACTGCGCCCTGAACGCAGCGCGTCTACCAGTTCCACCACTTCGGCGGTCCCTCGTACAAAACGTAGTCTAGCTTCCGTCGACCGGTGAGTCAACCGGCAAGGGTCGATCCCACGGGGCGAGACGGCGGGTCAGCAGGTTCTCCCGGGAGGGAGACGGCGGGTCGTGATGGAGGCTGCATGGTGTAACTTATTGACAGATTGCATTTTCTGTGATACGCTACGTAGTCAGAATCGTCCATGCCGGAGGGGTCCGGCGCGCTTTGCGAAGCGGGTGCTCACTCCCGGGCTCCAGAGTCGGATCCCCCGGTGTGGTCGGACGAGAGGACCTGTGGCCGGCTGGCGCCGACCCGGGGCGGGGGGACAGCGCGAGACCAGCCTGAGGACACATCTCTTGTTGTCGCAAGCCGCGCTGGAATCGACCCCTCTGTCGACGTTGCCGGCCCCTTCACATTCTCTCGGGTTGCCCTCTCCGTGCGAGCCGGAGCGCAGGCTCGCGGTTGGGGAAGGGGGTTCCCGAGTCCGCGGCCGCTCGGCCGGAGGATTGCGAGTTCGTGCCGGGCGACATGGGAGGGCGGGGCTTGTCCCCGCCCTCCGCGCATGTCCGGACGCGGAGGACGGACGCCCGAATCGCCTTGCCCATCTTCCACGCGCTCTGCTAGCATCCAGTGAGCTGGCTCGACTTCTCTTCGCGCCGGCGGTGTCGCCGCAGGTCGAGAGCCTCCCGCCCGCCCGAGTTCCTGTGGAATCGCATCATCCGGGACGGCCCGCAGGGCGCCCGGTACGCCTCTTGGAGGGGACGTGAGTGACGGCGTCAAGGTCATCGCGAAGAACAAGCGCGCGCGTCACGACTATCATGTTGTCGACTCGGTCGAGGCGGGAATCGTCCTGAAGGGCACGGAGGTCAAGTCCGCGCGCCTGGGGAAGGTCCAGCTCGTCGACGGCTTCGCGAAGATCCAGGGCGGCGAGCTGTATCTTCACGGCGTACACATCAGTCCCTACGAACAGGGCAACCGCTTCAACGTCGAGCCGCGCCGCACGAGGAAGCTCCTCATGCACAGGGTCGAGATCGCCCGCCTCGAGCGGCAGGTGATGGAGAAGGGCATGGCCCTGATTCCGCTCTCGGTCTATCTCAAGCGCGGACGTGTCAAGGTCGAGATAGGCGTGTGCCGCGGCAAGAAAACGTACGACAAGCGCGAGACCATCAGAAGGCGCGACGCCGAGAGAGACGCGGAGAGGGCCCTCCGCAGCCGTACCAGAGGAGACGACTGATGTACGTGCGACGACTCGCCGCCGCCGCGGCGCTCCTGGTCCTTCTCGCGGCATGTTCCGCCGTCCCGGCCGGCTCGGCTCTGGTTCGATTCGAGTTCGTCGACGAGAACCGCGTTGCGCAGGTGGAGACGATCAAGGAGGACGCGGTGTCGTACTTCCGACTGAGCGACGTCGCGCTCGCGATCTCGGGCATCCCGTACTGGAACCCGAGGACGGGGAAGATGACGCTCTCGGTCGGCGACCATCTTATCGTCATGACTCCGAACAATCGGTTCGCGACACTGGGCCGGTCCGTCGAGAACCTCAGCTCGCCCGCGCTCATCCGGCGGGGCGCGTTCTGGGTTCCCCAGGGTTTCCTGTCCGGCGTGCTGGCCCGGTCGCTGAACGCCGACATCGAGTGGCGGCCGCAAGATGCGTCGGTGTCGATAGAGGGATTGAGGCCCGCCGTCGGCTCGCTCGCGCTTCGTGAGAGCCCCGACGGAACGGTCGTCGAACTGGGTCTGACGGACCGCGTCGACTTCACGGCCCAGAGCCGGACCAGAGCGACGATAGAGGTCGTGATGGCGGGGGCGCGCCTGCCCGACTCCCTGGGTGTGTCCCAGGACTCGGATCACGTGAGCGGGGTGCTCGCGGAGGAATCGCCTGACGGCGTCAGGGTAGAGATCGCTCTCACTGACCGCGCGGGCTCGTACAGCGCGGAGTTCCTCCGAGACCCCGCCCGCATCGAGGTCCTCGTGCGCGGAGGTTACGAGCCGGTGACACCGACGCCCGCGCTTCGGGACGCGAAGAGCCTCCTTGCGGAATCGGTAGACCCCTTCGGGATGCCCCGACTCGGGACCGAGACAGTGATGATCGATCCCGGTCATGGTGGGAGCGACCGCGGATCGGTCGGGAGGGGAGGGCTCGAGGAGAAGACAGCGACCCTCGCGATCGCGAGGGAACTCGGGCGGGCGCTGCGACGAGAAGGGTTCTACGCGTTCATGACCAGAAGCTCCGATTCGTACATCCCGGACCAGCGGAGGGCGGAACTCGCAAACCTCGCCGATGCGGACATCTTCGTGAGCATCCAGTGCGGCGCGTGGTACTCCGGATGGGCGAGAGGCTTCAAGGTGTGCTACTACGAGCCGCCGCGCGCTGCGTCGCGCGCGCCCACCGTGGGGAGGTCGAGAGGCCTTCCGCGCATCGCGGTCGGTCCGCCCCCGCGCGCGGCTGATGATCTCGCGTGGAATCGGCTTCAGGAGGACCACATCGCGGAGAGCAGAGAACTCGCCAGGGCCGTCCGCGCAGGCATGAGCGAGTCGCTCAGTCTCACTGATCGCGGAGTCGGTCGAAGGAGCATCGGTCTCTTGTCGGGCTGCGCCATGCCCGCGATCCAGATAGAGCTCGGATACATCACGAACCGGGACGAGGAGGCTCTGCTGGCTGACGGGGATTTCATCCGCGAAGCCGTGAGAGCCATCGCCGAAGGCATCGCCGCGTACAGGTCGGGTGCCGAGGAGAGGAGCCCATGAACCTCCTGCGTGTGAAGTTCATCGTCGTCGTCGTGGCGCTGGTCGCGATAGCGCTCGTTTTTCTGCTCTGGGAGCGCGACACCACCGAAGATCTGCAGCGGGGAA
>JAUWRQ010000261.1 GCA_030610515.1 Candidatus Eiseniibacteriota bacterium
CCACCACACCGTCGTGCTGCGGCTGGGCGGCCACGACGCCGTAGAACGAGAGCACGAGCTGCCGCCAGCCGGGATGCCTCGGGTCCATTGCCAGGATGTCGTCCCATCCCGGAGGCGAGCAGTGAGTGTCGAGCACTCCGTCTTCGTCGGAATCGAACATGAGATACATGTCGTCGGTGATCTGCAGAGGACCGTCGGGGTCACCCCCATTCGCGATCGTCACGAGCGATTCGATCCAAGCAGGGTCGTCCAAGATCCACGTGAGCGTGAATCCGGCGAGAAGGACCGACGACGGTAGACGGTCTCGTATCGCGCCGGCCTCAGAGGGCTCGAACCAACCGGAGAGCACGAGGTCGTAGTTGGCGTCCTCGTGCGCGATGAGCTCACCTTTCTTCGCGAGCCAGAGCGCCAAGCGCGTATCGCGCGGCGCCGTGAGGTCGCTGTTGTCAGGCTCGCTCGGGGTCGTGGCGCAGCCGATGACCCAGAGGACAATGGCCACCAGCACGACCGCCAAGCAGATGCGAGCGGTCCGAAGCGGCGCTCGACACCGCGCAGGTACGTGCGACGCGTCCGCGGGGCACCGCGGGCTTTCGTTCATCCGAATCTCCTTACCTGGACATGGAAGTTCCGCTACCCGCGCGGGGTCGTTGACTTCATGAACTGCACACGCTCGTGCGCCGCCGGGTTCGAACTCATCTCCTGACGCATCTTGCCCCGGAAATCCGCGACGCTCGCGTGCCCGTGGCGCGACATCCAGTCCCCGACCTCGCTCACCATCGTCGCCACGTGGTCGACGCCCTTCTGGTAGAGCACGGAGCAGACCTCGACGGCATCGGCGCCCGCCAAGAGCTGCTTGACCACCGCGGCCCCGTCGTGCACGCCGGTCGACGCGGCGATATCGCACGTGGTGAGCCCGGAGAGAATGGACACCCAGCGGAGCGACGTGGAGATCTCCGCAGGCGTGCTCAAGGGTGCGCCCGGGGAAACCTTCATCTTCTCGATGTCCAGATCGAAGGGATAGAACCTATTGAAGAGCACGAGCCCGTCTACGCCGACCGTCATCAGCTTGAGAGCCATCTCGGGGAGACTCGAGAAGCTCGAACCCAGCTTCACCGCCACCGGTAAGCCGACATGCTTCTTCACAGCTCTGACGACATCGAGATAGGCTTGCTCGTTCTCGCGGGCGGTCTGTCTCAGCGGGTCCGCGGGGAAGATGTAGACGTTGAGCTCAAGCG
Source organism: Candidatus Eiseniibacteriota bacterium (assembly GCA_030610515.1). Lineage (GTDB taxonomy): Bacteria > Joyebacterota > Joyebacteria > Joyebacterales > Joyebacteraceae > WJLY01. Next base: position 1,236 of record JAUWRQ010000261.1, read on the forward strand.
CGTCGGCCCCCGCGGCCTCGAACCTGGACGCGAACTCGGTCCACCGGCCGGCCGAGACGCAGTGGACGCTCGCGATAACCGGGATCGAGGTCTCGCTCTTCGCGCCGCGGATGAGGTCCTCGTAGTAGTCGACGGCGTTCTCGCGGCCGTAGTCGCGAATGTAGTCGGCCGCCTCGGTGTGCCAGTATGTCGCACCGCTGGAATCGGCGAGCCGGGCAGACTCGGCGAGAATCTGCTCCTCGAAGATCGACTTCAGGACAACCGCCCCCGCACCCGCGCACTTCACAACACCATCGAGCGTGTTCGTGAGCCCTGAGCTGCTGACGATGATCGGGTTCGGAAGGTCGAGTCCTAGGTATTTCGTGGAGAGATCTGCCATCTTGAGCCTCCGGATTGCCTGGTGGTCCGATGAGGTCGGTGTTGCCCCGTACCCGTCAGTGCTGCCCCGTACCGTCAGAGCGCGCGAGCCGCTCCCCTACCACTTCTCCCTGTGCACGCGCGTCTCGTCGTACTGCGTCCGCGCTTCCTTCTCCTCCGCCGGATGCCCTATCGCCAGCACCGCGAGAGGCGTGACCGGATCGGCGATGCCGAGAAGCTCCTTCGTGGGATCGACTCTGTCCGGGTTCGGATGACACCCGAGCCAGACCGCGCCCAACCCCATCATCGACACGGCGAGCAGGATGTTCTCGGTCGCGGCCGAGCAGTCCTGCACCCAGTACCGATCGGAGATCCCGGGGTCGCCGCAGACGACTATCGAGAGCGGCGCGGCGCGCAGCATGTCCCAGTGCGAACCGTAGTGCGAGAGCTTGTCGAGGATGTCGCGCTCCGTCACAACGAAGAAGTGCCACGGTTTCTTGTTGCTGCCCGACGGAGCCGCCATGCCGGCCTCGAGGAGCTTCGTGATCTGCTCCTCTGAAACGGGCTCACTCGTGTACTTCCGGATGCTGCGTCTCTTGAGGAGGGGTTCTATCATCGCGTCCTCCGGTGTCGCGCCACCGCGCGGTCTCTGGGATGCCGGTCCGCTCAGCGAGGCATGAAGAAACCGCGCGCAGTGCGCACATCACTCCTAGTCCTTGTATTCCTGTATCTGCGCGTCACCCCAGAGTCGTTCAAGCTGGTAGTAGTCACGCGTCTCCGTGTCGAACACGTGGATGACGACGCTCACGTAGTCGATGAGTATCCACTTCCGAGCCTCGTAGCCCTCGACGTGCCACGGCCGCTCACCGGACTCCTTCATCCCGTCCACGATGGCGTCCGCGATGGCCCTGACGTGGACATCGCTCGACCCCTCGCAGATCACGAAGAAATCGCAGACCGTCGTGAGACCTCTGAGATCAAGTGAGACGACGTTCTCCGCCTTCTTCGAAAGCGCGAGCTTGGCCACTCTGTTCGCGAACCTCTTCTGGCTCTTGTACAAACGCTATCCTCCGAGTTTCACTCTGGTGATGCGCGATGTCTCCTCGCACTCGGTATCGGAAAGCACTCTCGTGACGATCGCTTGCCTGCGCTCGACGCGCCGGAGCCGCATGTCGTAGAGCCAGACAGCGACGAAAGATGCCACGAGGAACGCGATCGCGACCACGATGGGGATGTTCGAGTCCGGGTCCCCGCCGGCCATCGCGCTCCCGATCAGAAACCCGACGATCGTGAGCAGGATGGGTATGACGTATATGATGAACGCTGCCGCAATGACCTTGCCCGGTGCGATCTCAACCTCGACGGTGTCGCCCTCCGAGGCGCCGGCCGTGTTCTTCGCGAGGAGCAGAACCTGCTTGCCCTCACCGGCGATAATGCACGCACCGCACCTCTCGCACTCCTTGCTCGTCGGCATCGCGACGATGGCGGCGTCGTCCTTGACTGAGATGACGCATCCGATCTCTCTCAAGCAGGCACCTCTTGGATGATGGCCATGGACGTCGTGGCAACCCGTCCATTATGGCCTACGAAACGGGAGCTTCTCA
>JAUWRQ010000280.1 GCA_030610515.1 Candidatus Eiseniibacteriota bacterium
ATGACGGAGCATGACGTTGACAGAATGGAGGTGAAGCAAGGATGCCGATGGGCAGGGGACACAACATGGGGTCGGGTGGATCCTGCATCTGTCCCAAATGCGGTGCAAAGGCGCCGCACCAGTCGGGGACACCTTGCCAGAAGATGGCCTGTCCCAAGTGCGGAGCAAAGATGCTGCGCGAGGACTCGGAACACCACGAACTGCTGAAGCGGAAGAGGAAGAAGTAGGCGGCGCTTCGACGGTGACACTTGGAGATGCGATGGATGTTCTTCAACTCCTCGACGAGATACGGATTCTCGCGTCCAACGGGCTCGAGTACGCCGGCAACGAGTACGATCGCGAGCGGTACGCACGCCTCATGGCGCTCGCAGAGGAGTACTACGGGCAAGCACTCGACCTGCCGCCCTCGGAGGTGCGAGAGCGTTTCCGAAGCGAACTCGGTCACATCACCCCCAAGGTAGGCAGCGACGCGGCGATCTTCGATGACTCGGGGCGCGTCCTTCTCATGCAGCGCTCGGACAGCGGCACGTGGTGTCTTCCGTGCGGGTGGATGGAACCGGGCGAAAACCCCCCGGAGACGGCGTCCCGCGAAGCGAAGGAGGAGACCGGCCTGGTCGTACGTCCGACGACGCTCGTGGGGCTGTTCCCTCGACAGGCGGGGGAAAACGCCGGACCTCACGGGGTGATCTCGATTCTCTACCTGTGCGAGGTGGAGGGAGGCACGCTGACGTGCTCGCCCGAAGGCGTGGACCTTCGCTACTGGGAGATAGACGAAGTACCGAAGTGGCACGCCCACCACGAGCTGCTGGCGCGTGCCGCAGCTGAGGTGAGGAAGAACGATGGAGCGCCACTTCGGCGAGAGCGTAAGGGAGGGCCTCGGCCAGGAAGAGGCAATGCCCCACACGGGACCGTTTGACGAGAACGCCTCCGGATACGACGACTGGTTCGTAAGGAACGAGTCGGCCTACAGGTCTGAGCTGGACGCCGTGAGGCGCCTGCTGCCCGAATGCACTCGGGCCGTGGAGATCGGAGTCGGAACGGGGCGCTTTGCCGTCCCTCTCGGGATCGAGCTGGGCGTTGAGCCATCGGAAGCGATGGCGCAGCTCGCCCGGATGAGGGGTGTGCGCGTCCTGAAGGGCGTCGCGGAGGACCTTCCGCTTGATGACGCGAGCTACGACCTCGTGCTCATGGTCACGACGATCTGTTTTCTGGATGACGTGCGTAGAGCCCTCGCGGAGGCGGACCGCGTGCTGGTCGACGGCGGGTTCCTCCTGATCGGATTCCTGGATCGGGAGACGGAACTCGGCAGCTCCTACGAACGGAAGAAATCGAAGAGCCCCTTCTACAAGGAAGCCACATTCTACTCCTCGGAGGACGTTCTCTCCGAACTGCGGCGAGCGGGCTTCGGCGACCTGACATCGGTCCAGACGATCTTCAAACAGCCGGGTGACTCGGAGGAACAGGCACCCGTCGAGCCCGGACATGGAAGAGGGCTCTTCGTGGTCGTTCGGGCCAGGAAGCGCAAGGCGTAGACAACCTCTGGAGGAACCCGGTGCGGACATACCTCGACTGCTACCCATGTTTCCTGCGCCAGGCTCTGGACGCGGCGCGGCGCGCGGGCGCAAGTGAAGAACAGCAGCGCTCGGTGATCCGGGAAACACTCACCGCGCTCGAGAACCTGCGGGGTGATGAGACCCCACCCGAAATCGCCCACCGTGTGCACGGCGTCGTGCGCGGGAACGTTGCGGCGGACGACCCGTACAAAGAGGCGAAGACCGAGGGAACCAGGCGCGCGCGCGCGCTCTACCCGCGGCTCAAGGCGCTCGTCGAAGAGAGCGACGACCCGCTCGACACGGCGATTCGCGTCAGCATCGCCGGCAACATCATGGACCTCGGAGTCGCCGACCGGCACGACGACCTCTGGGACGTCGTCGAGCGTGTGCTCGACCAGGAGTTCGCCATCGATGACCGGGCGGTGCTCCGGAGCGCGCTCGAGGACGCGGACCACGTTCTCTTCATCGGGGACAATGCGGGGGAGACCGTGTGCGACCGCGTGCTGGTGGAGACGCTGCCCGTGCCCGTGACGTACGCGGTCAAGGGCGGGCCGGTCCTGAACGACGCTACGATGGAGGACGCCGTCGCCGCCGGGCTCGACCGGTGCGCGACGCTCATCACGAGCGGCAGCGACGTTCCGGGCACGATCCTCGCGATGTGCTCGACCGAGTTCCGCAGGCACTACGAAGCCGCTCCGCTCATCATCTGCAAGGGACACGGCAACTACGAGTCGCTGAGTCAGGAGGGCCCCAGGGTCTTCTGCCTGTTGCAGGTGAAGTGCCCGATCATCGGGCGCGACATCGGCGCATCCACAGGAAGCATCGTGGTGCGGCAGGGCGCTTCGTAGTAGCATCGAAACAGACAACAGCACCCCCCGCACACTCACACCCCCTCACTGCCACGAGAAGGGAGAGCATGATGTCAGCGAACCACCGGGCCGTCCACCTTCTCTCTCGGTCCACGGCGCTTTCGCGCGCCGTCCTCGCGCTCCTTATGCTCGCGAGCCTTACCGCAGGCGCGTGGGCAAGTAACGAGCTGCCGCTCGAGACCAAGATCATATCGGCGACCATCTACACCCACCAGGCGCAGATCGTCCGCCGCGGAGAGGTCGAACTCGAACCGGGTACCTTTAGCGTCGTCTGTGGGGACCTCCCTGAGAGGTTCATCGAGACGTCACTGAACGTCGAGGGCACCGGTCTCACGGGCGCGCGCAGAATCGGCATCGACTTGAGGAGAGCGGAGACCGGAGCCCTCGACTCGCCGCGCTACAAGGAGCTCGTGAAGAAGATCGAGTCACTGGACGACGAACTCGCGCAGCTTCAGATCCGACGCCGCGCCATCAACCGCAGGAAGGCGCTCGCTGAATCGATAGGCGACCTCTCGGGCGAACGAGCGCGGGAGCAGCTCGCCACGGGCACGTTCACGTCCGCGGAGTGGCTGGAGCTACTGGCGTTCTTTGA
>JAUWRQ010000069.1 GCA_030610515.1 Candidatus Eiseniibacteriota bacterium
CCGAGTTGATGGGCGCGCGTCCGCCGTGGTCGAGACCGCGCCCGGTGGCGGCGTGGGTCTCCCGGGTCGCGGCGTGCGCGCTCCCGCCGGAGCCCAGAAGAAGCGCGGTCACGCCACGACCCGCCGCATCGCCGAGCGAGCGCGCCTTGCACAGCATTTCGAGTGTGACGTCGCGAAGCTCACCTTCCCTGTGCTCCGCGAGAACCAGAATTTCGTTCATGTCTACACGAATCCTTTCTCTCGGAGCACTTCAGCCAGCTTCCCGGAAGCCTCGGGCGGCGTCCCACCCAGGATCTCCGCGCCATCGCCAACGGGCGGATACGCCACCTCGACGACGCGCGTCTTCGAGCCCTTCTCTCCCACGCCTTCTGCGTCGAGCCCGAGGTCGCCGGCACTCTTCATGGCGATCTCGCGCTTCGAGGCCTTGGCGATCCCCATGATGGATGCGTACCTGGGTTCGTTGATGCCCGTCTGGATGCCGAGCACGCACGGGAGCTTCATCTGGAGCTTCTCGATGAGCCCGCCCTCGAGCTCGCGACCCACGGTGATCTCGCCGTCACTCATCTCCATCTCGACCACGTAGGTCGCGTGAGGAATCCCTAGGGCCTCGGCCAGCGCGACCCCGACCTGCGTGTGGCCGTCGTCGGACGACATGCAGCCGGCCAGAACGAGATCGTACTCCATGTCCTTCAAGACCGCCGCAAGTGCTCCCGCCACGGCGACGGCGTCGCTGCGGTCGAACGCATCGTCGCCGATCCGCGCGGCCTCGGCGGCGCCCTTCGCCATGCTCATCCGGAGCACCTCATCGGACGAGTCGGGCCCGAGCGTCACGATGGTGACGTCGCCGTCGTGCTCCTCCGTGAGGAGCAGGGCCTGCTCGAGCGCGTAGTTGTCGGACTCGTTGATCTGAAGTGGAAGTCCTTCTCTCTCGATACCCTTCTTGTCGGAGGCCAGCTTGAGATCGGCCTCCGCGGTCTCCGGCACCTGCTTCACGCAAACAACGATGTTCATCTGCTCTCCGTTCCTCCGTCTAGAGCGCCATCACCACGAGTTCAGCCAGATCGATGATCTCTATCTTGCCCTCGTTCCCACTCGTCTTGACCGCGTCCTCAAGCGTCATGAGGCAGAACGGACAGGCCGTGACGAGGTAATCGGCCCCGAGCGCGACCGCGTCCCTCACGCGGATCTCGGCAACGCGCTCCCCGCGTTCCTCGACCGCCTCGACCCACATCCTGCCGCCCCCGCCCTCACAGCAGAGCGCCCGCTCGCGCGAGCGGTCCAGCTCGATGAACGTGACGCCGGGAACCCGCTCGATCACCTCACGGGGCTCATCATAGATGTCGTTGTGCTTTCCGAGAAAGCACGGGTCATGGTAGGTGACGGTCTTGTCGACCGCGGTCGTGAGCTTGAGGCTCCCGTCCTTCAGGAGTTTCGCCAAGAACTGCGAGTAGTGCACGACGTCGCTCCCGAGCTCCCCGTACTCGTTCTTGAACGTGTTCATGCAGTGTGGCGAGCTCGTAACGATGAGCTCGGCGCCGCGGTCCGCGAAGAGCTCCCGATTGCCTTCGACGAGCAACTCGAAAAGCCCCTCCTCGCCGAGCCGCTTGATCTCGTTGCCGCAGCACGCTTCGGCCGTACCGAGGGTCGAGTAGTCGACGCCCGCGGCGGCCAGGATCTTGACAAGCGTCTTCGCTACTTCCTGCGCCCTCGGGTCGTACGCCGGCGTGCACCCTACGTAGAAGAGCAACGGCGCGGTCTCGCCCTCCGCGACGACGGGGACGTCGAGCTCGTCGGCCCACTCCATCCTCTTCTCGCGGCCGCGGCCCCACGGGTTCCCGTGCTTGAACGTGCTCTCAAGCGCGTCCCGTACGGTCGGCAGGGCCTTGCCCTTTTCGATCGCGGCCGACCGGAGCCCGATCAGGAGTTCCATCGGCTTGACGCCCTTTGGACACCGGTCGGTGCAGTTCGAGCACGTGGTGCAGTTCCACGCCTCCGGTCTGCCCTTGGCGTCCTTCGGACCCGTTCCGGTCAGCCCTTCGTACACGACCTTCCTGATGTTCAGGTACGTGCGAAGCGCGACGGGGCAGCCCGCCGTGCATCGCCCGCACTGAATGCACCCAAGAAGCTCGAATCTTTCCTGAAGTGAGACGGCCATTCAGTTCTCCCGCGAGTCGTCGTGCGCTACTTGAGCGCGCTACGCGCGATCACGATCTTCTGGATCTGACTTGTTCCCTCGTAGATCTCAATGATCTTCGCGTCGCGATACATCCGCTCGACCGCATACTCCTTCGAGTAGCCGTTGCCGCCGTGGATCTGGACGGCCATTCGGGTCACGGCCACCACTGCCTCCGCAGCGAAGTACTTGGCTATCGCAGCTTCGCGCGTGAAGCGCTTGGCACCGGCGTCCTTCATCGAGCCGGCGCGGTAGACGAGCAGCCGCGCCGCGTCGGTCTGCGCGGACATCTGAGCGATCATGTCCTGGATCATCTGGAACTCGGCGATCGGCTTACCAAACTGAACGCGCTCCTTCGCGTACTTGATCGAGGCGTCGAGCGCGCCCTGCGAAATACCGACGCCCTGCGCACCGATGTCGATGCGGGAGACGTCGAGCGTCTGCATGACGACCTTGAAGCCGCCGCCCAGATCACCGAGGAGGTTCTCCTTCGGGACGATGCAGTCCTCCATGATGAGCTCGCAGTTGCCCGTCGCGCGGATGCCCATGAGATTCTCGTGCTTGCCGACGCTGAAGCCCTCGAAGTCCTTCTCAACGACGAACGCGCTCATGCCCTTGTGGCGCTGCTCTGCGTCGGTGTACGCGAAGATGACGAATGTCCCAGCCGCCTCGCCGTTCGTGATCCATGCCTTTGTCCCGTTCAGGACGTAATGGTCTCCCTTGTCTACCGCCGTCGTCTCCATCGATACGGGGTCGGAACCCGCGTTGGCCTCGGTGATGCCGATGGCGCCGAACTTCTTGCCCGAGCAGAGATCGGGCAGGTACTTCTTGCGCAGCTCCTCTGTCCCGAAGTGGTAGATGGGATACGCGCAGAGCGAGTTGTTGACGGCGGTGATGACGCCGTGCGACGCGCAGACGCGCGAGATCTCCTCACAGATGATGGCGAGCGTCGTGAAATCCATCCCGGCCCCGCCGTATTCCTCGGGGATGATGACGCCCATGAGGCCGAGCCCCGCCATTTTCTTGAGCGTCGCGTACGGGAACTCCCTGCTCTCGTCGATCTCCGCCGCGATCGGCTCGAGCTCGTTCGTCGCGAACTCACGCACCATGTCCCGGACCATCTTCTGATCCTGACTGAGGGCAAAATCCATTACGTTTCTGCTCCCTTCGATCCGTGGTCTTCCCGACCGTCCTGAATGTCTATCTGTCTCTCGTGATTCCGTCTAGGACTTCTCTCGCTATCTTGTATGGGGAGCGGTGTCCCTTCGATACGTCACCCACCAACGAATCGAGCTTCGCCTCGTCGCCGAGCCGCGCGTACAGGTCCTTCTCAAGCTCGGCCACGACGATCTCCCTGAGCTGCGTCACGAAGTGCACGCGACGACGCTCCGCCAGGAGCCCGTTCGTCTCTAGGAACTCGCGGTGCTCGGTGATCGTGGCGGCGAGTTCCAGAACGCCCTCGCCGGTCGAGGCGATCGTCTTGAGCACGGGTGGATCCCAGCCTCCGGACGAGTTCTTCAACGTGAGCATCGACATGATCTCCTGGACGGTCATGTCGGCGCCCTCGCGGTCGGCCTTGTTGACAACGAAGATCTCGCCTATTTCCATCAGGCCCGCTTTCATCGCCTGGATGCTGTCGCCCGACTCCGGGACGAGGACGATGACGGTCGTGTCGGCAGCATCCGCGATGTCGAGTTCGGACTGCCCGACCCCGACCGTCTCGAGGATGACGTAGTCGAGCCCGAAGGCATCCATAGCGGCGGCCACACTCGGAGCCGATCGTGAGAGTCCGCCCAAGCCCCCGCGCGTGGCCATGCTTCTGATGAAGACGCCGTCTCGAAGCCCCAGGCTCTGCATGCGGATGCGGTCGCCCAGGAGCGCTCCGCCCGTGAACGGGCTCGTGGGGTCGACCGCGATGATGCCGACCGTCGAGCCCTGGCCGAGAAGATGCTCGGTCAGCGTATCGACGAGCGTGCTCTTGCCAGCGCCGGGAGGACCCGAGATGCCGATGCGGTACGCGTTGCCGGTTCGCGGGTACAGAGCGTCCAGGAGCTCGAGGCCGCGCTCGTCCTCGTTCTCGATCCAGGTGATGGCCCGGGCCAGCCCCCTCACCTCTCCCGCGAGCACTCTCTCTACAAGCTCAGTGACTCCGCTCACGCTCAGCGACTCCGTCCGCCCCTGCTCAGAACTCGATGCCCTCGCGGGCTTCAACGCCAGCGTCGTAGTGGTGCTTGATGTTCAGGACCTCGCTCACGAGGTCGGCGACCTTCACGACCTCCGGGTGCGCGCCACGTCCGGTCAAAACGAGCTCGACGTGAGGCGGGCGCATTTCGATGAGGCCGAGGACGTCCGCCAGTGACACGAGCCTGAAGTCGAGAGCGACGTTCAGCTCGTCCAGGATGACGATGTCGTGCTTGCCCCCGCGGAGGACCTCCCGCGCTCGGGCGAGCCCGTTCCGCGCCATGTCGATATCAACCTGGGCGGGGTTTCGCTTGTCGACGAACTCGTCACGGCCGGTCTGTTCGATCGAAAAATCGGGGAGCTTCGCCGCGGCGGCGAGCTCTCCGTAGTTTGAGCTTCCCTTCATGACCTGGATCATGCAGACAGACATATCGTGACCAACGGCCCTCAATGCAAGCCCGAGCGCGGCAGTCGTCTTGCCCTTGCCGTCTCCTGTATACACCTGCACCGTACCGCGCCGCTCAGGCACTAGACGCCTCCTGTCGGGGGAGCCGGCGTAGCTGCCAGTCGAAGCCTGGTCGATATGTCCGAAAGCGCGGGCGTCGGCGGCCGCCCTGCGCGGTCTGGAACGTGCGTAGCCAGAAGATGCTATCACGACGGTGCAGGGGCGTCAATGGGGTTTCGGCCCGTAGGCTAGGGACCACGGCGGGGCAAGGATCTGTGCAGAACTCGCCACGAGATGCGCAGGAGCGAGACGGCGCCGCCCGGCACTCGACCGGCTCGGGTCCTCGAATTTCTGCTTGCCAAGAAGTGAAAAAAGTGCTAGAATCACAATTGTGAGCGTACGCTAGATAGTGCGAGCGATAAGCTCACGATCATCCCGCGACCCGAGGTCGCGGGCGATTTCCGACACCGTCGGATCGCCCGCTGCGTCGGGGCGATGAGCGCCGGCCCACGTTGTTCCCTCCCCAAACCATCAGAGCCGACCCTGAGTGCCCCAGGTACAGGCGCATCTGCCGCGACCCGAGGTCGCGGGCGATTTCCGACACCGTCGGATCGCCCGCTGCGTCGGGGCGATGAGCGCCGGCCCACGTTGTTCCCTTCCCAAACCATCAGAGCCGAGCCTGAGTGCCGCAGGCACAGGCACACCACTCGCGACCCGAGGTCGCGGGCGAACCCATGGCAGCCGTCCAGCAGCCGCCATCGTCCCGCGTCTCGCAGGGGAGAGGAGGTGAAGACCCAAGCGAACATGGGAGGAATCCGGCGGCCCGGACGCAGTCCGTTCGACCGCCATGACGCGCCTCGAGCACATCGGCCGGGCATTGCAGCAGCCAGAAACGCCGCGCGCGGCTTGTGTGCAAAGCGAGGCGCAGAGGTGCAGGAGAAGACGGAAGGAGATCGGAAATGAAGGGCATCGTATTGCTTCTGGCCGTGGTCCTCGTAGCCGCCCCGGCAGCCGTTGCCAACTGGGCCGTCGACGAGGGATTCGAGGGTGGTTCGATTCCGGGCGACTGGACCGTCATAGATTACGACGGCGACGGACTCCACTGGTTCGCGTTCGAGCACGCCAATGCCCACTCGGGCAGCTGGTTTGCAACAGTGGAGGCCTACAGCAGCAACGACGGCGACGACTGGCTCATCACGCCGCAGGTGGCCGTGAGTTCCGGCGACGTGTTCGAGTTCTACGCGAGGGCCTGGTACGGAACCGAGAACTTCGAGGTGAGGCTCTCGACATCAGGTCCGGCCGTGGGCGACTTCGACTATCTTCTGGACAGCGTCACCGGCCTCGGCGCCGCCTATGTCAGGTACGAGTATGACCTGACCCCGTACGCCGGCCAGAACTGCTACCTTACCGTCAGGTTCATGGTGGATACATATGCCCTGCTGGTCGACGATGTCAGGGTCGGCCAGGATGTAAGCCCGGTCGAGGAGACGAGCTGGGCCATGATCAAGGCGATGTACAGGTAGGTGACGACACATCAGGCAGAGGCAGCCCACGTGGCTGCCTCTGCTGGTGCCTGCCACAAGACGATGGAACTCGGTGTAGCGAAACACACGCGGTGA
>JAUWRQ010000088.1 GCA_030610515.1 Candidatus Eiseniibacteriota bacterium
CGAAGGCGTACCCGGCCTCGCCAAGACGCTGGCCGTTCGCACGCTCTCCCGCGCGATAGACACGGGATTCCAGCGTATCCAGTTCACCCCCGACCTCCTTCCCGCGGATCTCGTGGGCACTCTCGTCTACAACCCGAAGACCGGCGGATTCACCACGAAGAAGGGCCCCATCTTTTCGAACATCATCCTTGCGGACGAGATCAACAGGGCGCCCGCGAAGGTCCAGAGCGCTCTGCTCGAAGCGATGCAGGAGCGCCAGGTGACGATCGGTGACGAGACCCACAAGCTCGACAGCCCGTTCCTCGTGCTTGCCACTCAGAACCCCATCGAGCAGGAAGGGACGTACCCGCTTCCCGAGGCGCAGGTCGATCGCTTCATGTTGAAGCTCCGCGTGACCTACCCATCGAGGGAAGAAGAACTCGAGATCATGAACCGCATGGCCGGAGGCGACGAACCCGTCGCATCGCCGGTAGTCTCGCCCGACGTCATACTCAGGGCGCGCGAGCTAGTGACCGACATCTACGTCGACGAGAAGATCAAGGCATACATTCTCGACATCGTGTTCGCGACGAGAGAGCCGTCGGAGTTCGGGCTCGACCTCTTGGACCTCATAGCGTACGGCGCGTCCCCGCGCGCATCCATCTACCTGTCGCTTGCTGCGCGGGCGCACGCGTTCCTGCAAAGAAGGGCCTACGTGACGCCTGAGGACATCAAAGCGATCGCCATGGACGTGCTCAGGCATCGCGTGATCGTCACCTACGAGGCGGAGGCCGAGGAGCTGACGTCCGAGGACGTGGTTCAGCGGATTCTGGACAACGTAGAAGTCCCGTAGCCCTGGTCCCTTAGATATGATTCCCCGAGAGATCATCAGGAAGATCCGCCGGATCGAGATCCGGACGAAGCGCCTTGTGAACGACGTGTTCTCCGGCGAGTATCAGAGCGCGTTCAAGGGGCGCGGCATGGAGTTCTCCGAGGTCAGGGAGTACCTGCCCGGGGACGACGTGCGCTCGATCGACTGGAACGTGACGGCGAGAACGGGACATCCGTTCGTCAAGAAGTTCGAAGAGGAGCGCGAGCTCACCATCATGTTCCTCGTCGACGCCAGCGCTTCGGGAGCGTTCGGCACCGTGTCGAGGACGAAGGCCGAGCTCACGGCCGAGCTGTGCGCTCTCCTTTCCTTTTCGGCGACGCGGAACAACGACCGCGTGGGACTCATCATCTTCACCGACCGCATCGAGAAGGTCGTGCCGCCCCGGAAGGGACGCACGCACGTGCTGCGTGTCGTGCGGGAGCTTCTCTTCTTCAGGCCGGAGGGACGCGGTACCGACATCCCGTTGGCTCTCGACTACCTGACGAGCGTCGTGAAGCGGCACGCGGTCGTGTTCCTCGTGAGCGACTTCCTGACGGACGGGTACGAACCCCAATTGACGGTTGCCAACAGACGTCACGACCTCATCGCCGTGGAAGTGTCCGACCCGCGCGAGGTCGAGCTTCCGCACCTCGGGCTCGTGGAGCTCGAGGACACGGAGACGGGGGACAGGTTCGCGGTCGACACCGGGAGCGGCGCGTTCGTGGAGCGGTTCGCGGAGGTTGTCCGACGAAGGTCGGAGGAGCGCGAGCGGACGTTCAGGCGGCTGGGCGTCGATTCGGTCAGCGTGTCGACCGACCGCCCGTACGTGGAGCCCCTGGAGAAGTTCTTCCGCACGCGGGCCCGACGGGCGGGCCCCGCCGTGGCCGCTGGGAGGCGGCGATGAGACGGTTCCCGGTCGTGCGCGTGGGACTCGCTGTCGCGGTCCAGCCTGCGCTCTGCGCCTTCGTGCTTGCGATGCTCGTCGCCGCGCCGACGGCGATCTTTGCGCAGGGCCCCTCGGTTCGCGCGTCCATCGAGCCCGCGACGGCCACCGTTGGTGACAGGCTCACGTTACGGATTCAGGTCGAGACACCAGAGGGGACGGACGTCGAGTTCCCGGACGTGCCCGCCGAGGTCGCGCCGCTCGTCGTGCTGTCGAGCGTGGTGGCGGCGCCGAGAGACGAGAACGGCATGACCGTCGAGGACCGCTACTACATCGTGGCGGCCTTCGAGACCGGAGCGCTTGGGATCCCGCAACTTCCGTTTGCGTACGGGACTGCGTCCGGCGACTCCGGGGTCGTGTGGACCGACTCGCTCCCGATCGTCATAGCGAGCGTGATTCCCGACACGCTGGCGGAGGAGGACTCGGGGCCGCGGGACATCAAGCCACCCGTCGCGCTTCCGCGCCGTGTGTGGCCGTTCATCGTGGCCGCCCTCGCGGTGGGGGCCGCTCTCGTCGGGCTGCACTACCTGCGCAAGTGGTGGTTCGGAAGAAAACGGAAGCCGCGCGAGGAGAAGCCCATTGTTCCCGTCGTTCCCAAGCGGGCCGCGCACCTGGTGGCGCTCAAGAGGCTCGCCGCCCTCGGGGATGATGATCCGGCGGGGCGCGGCGACATCGTGGGGTTCTACGTGAGGGTGACGGAGATCGTACGCTTCTACATCCGCGACCGCTTCGCAGTCGACGCCATCGACATGACGACGGCGGAGCTCGCGCCGTCTATGGAGAGGGCGCGCATCGACGCCGATGAGACGATCTGGGCCGTCCGGTTCCTCTCGCACGCCGACCTCGCCAAGTTCGCAAAGCACACGCCCACGGTCGAACGGGCCGGCGACGACCTCCGCGACGCGCGCGAGTTTGTGGAGCGCACGAGGTTCCTGGAGGTTGGGGCGGAAGACGAGGTGGAGGGGGACGCGCCCGAGCCCCACGATCTCGCCGGAACTGAGACGTCGGAAGATGAGGCACAGGGCGCGGAGGACGATGCGGAGCGCAAGGCGAATGACGGGGAGGTGGAGCCATGATCCGATTCGCGGACCCGCTGTTCCTCCTCTTCCTGCTGCTCGTGCCCCTCTATCTCTTCGTCGAGTTGAGGTTCGCCCGCCGGCGCAGGCCCGCGGTTCTCTTCCCGGCGGTCGACGCAGCCCTGGAGGCGGCGAGGCGCGGCTTCCCATGGAAACGATTTCTCAAGCTGTTCGTCCGGTCGGCGGTTCTGACGCTCGTCGTGCTTGCCGTCGCGCGTCCCCAGGCAGGGAGCGGCTCGGAGTCGGTCATCACCGAGGGCATCGACATCATGCTCGTGATCGACGTATCGGCGAGCATGAGGGCGGAGGACTTCAGGCCGAAGAACAGGCTCGGCGTCGCCAAGGAGGTCGTGGCCGACTTCATCGCGGGCCGGACATCGGACAGGATCGGCATGGTCGTCTTCGCGGCCCAGGGCTTCACGCAGTGTCCGCTGACGCTCGACTACAGCGTGCTCCTGGGGTTGTTGGACTCCGTCGAGATGGGCATGATCGACGAGCGGAGCACGGCGGTCGGGACAGCCATCGCGACCGCGACGAACAGACTCAGGGAGAGCGACGCGGAGAGCCGGGTCGTCATCCTCCTGACGGACGGTCGCAGCAACGCAGGCGAGATAGACCCTTTGACCGCCGGGCAGGCCGCGAAGGCGGTGGGTGTCAGGATCTACACGATAGGCGCGGGCACGCCGGAGGGCGGGCGCGTCCCGATCGACGACCCGGTTTGGGGCAGGCGCTACGCCAACGTCAAGACCGACCTGGACGAGGAGATGCTCCGGGAGATCGCCGACATCACCGGCGGGCGGTACTACCGCGCCAAGACGGAAGGGATGCTGGCGGACGTCTACCGGAAGATCGGCGAGCTCGAGACCACGAGGATCGAGGTCAAGCACTTCACGACCTACACGGAGCTCGCGCCTCGTTTCATCATCCTTGCGCTCCTGGCACTCGTGCTTGAGCTTCTCGTCTCCGCGCTCTTCGTACGCGGGCTCCCGTAGCTCGCGGTGGAGGAACGACGTGCGTTTCGCGGTTGAACCTCACGTGCTCATCATCTGGCTGCTGGTCGTTCCGGTGGCCGTGGCGCTCATCGCCGCTGCCCTGGTGCAGGGCAGACGCGCCGGCGCCCGGCGTGCGTTCGCCGAGCCCGAGCTCATGGAGCGCATCGCGCCCGGCGCTTCGTCGGGCAGGCAGCGGCTCAAGCTCGCTCTCGTGCTGCTCGCGGTGCTCCTCCTGGGGCTCGCGGCCGGGCGGCCGCAGGTCGGGACGAAACTGGGCGTCGTTCGCCGCGAGGGAGTCGACCTCATGATCGCCTTGGACGTGTCAGCGTCGATGCGCGCGCGCGATCTGAAGCCCGACAGACTCGAGAAGGCGCGGCGTGAGGCGATGTCGCTCATCGACCTCTTGGATGGGGACCGCGTGGGTATCATCACGTTCGCCGGAGCAGCGTTCGTGCAGTGCCCGTTGACGCTGGATTACGGTGCGGCCTCGATGCTACTCTCGGCTGTCGAGTCGGGCACGATACCGACACCGGGGACGGCGCTTGGGGCGGCCATCCGGACCGCCGTCAGAGCCATGGAGACGCAGCCCGACAGGGCCAAGGTCCTGGTCGTCCTGACCGACGGCGAGGATCACGGCTCGGAGGCACTCCACGCTGCGAGGGAGGCCGCCGAGGCTGGCGTCACTATCTTCACGATCGGGCTGGGTTCCACGGCGGGAGAGCCGATTCCCGACGAGTCCGGGGCCGGTGGCTACAAGAAGGACCGGGCCGGGCAGATCGTCATGACGAAGCTCAACGAGTCGGTGCTGATCGACGTGGCCGCCGCGACCGGGGGACGCTACTTCCGCGCGACCGACACGGAGCGCGAGCTGTCCGTCATCGAGGAAGAGATCTCCAAAATGGAGCAGGGCGAGCTCGAGAGTCGCATGTACGCCTACTACGAGGAGCGCTTCCAGTTCCCGCTCGCCGCGGCGCTGGCGGTGCTGGCGCTCGAGGCGCTGCTTCCGGACAGCGTCCGAAGGAGGCGTGACAGGGCCTCCGGGGGTGGACGATGAGCCGTGAACGATGGGTTCGCGCGGGTGCACTTGCGGCACTTCTAGCTGCGCTCCCGTTGATGCTGGGGATGGGAGACTCGGTCGAGTCGCGGAACCGTCGCGGCAACAAGCTGTACCGCGATGGCAAGTACGACGAGGCGCTCGCGGAGTACAGGGGCGCGCAGGTCCAGAGGCCGGAGCTCAAGGAACTCTTCTTCAACTCGGGCGACGCGCTCTTCCGGAAGGGCGAGCTTCCGAACGCACTCCGCGAATTCGAGCAGGCGTCGGCCGCTTCCGATTCGGTTCTCGCGGGGAACGCGTTCTTCAACGCGGGGAACGCCTTCCTGCAGATGGGCGACCTCGAGTCCGCCATCGAGTCGTACAAGGCCGCGCTCATCCGGCACCCGGCAGACGAGGATGCCAAGTTTAATCTCGAGCTCGTGCTCGCGATGCAGGAGCAACAACAACAGAGCCAGGACCAAGAGAGCCAGGACCAGCAGGACGAAGGTGGCGAGCAGCAGCAGGACCAGCAGAACGAAGGTGGCGAGAGGGACGAGCAGGATCAGGATGAGCAGCAGGACCGGCAGGAGGAGCAGGATCAGCAGGACGAAGGTGGCGAGCAGCAGCAGGATCAGGATGAGCAGCAGGACCAGCAGCAGGAGCAGGGCCAGCAGAGCGGCGAGGAGGGCGAGGGGGAGGAACAGAGCCGGCAGGAAGACGCGGCGGCGATGTCCAGGGAGGAGGCCGAGCGACTGCTGGACGCGATGGGGGAGGCCGAGGAGGAGCTCCAGGCGGAGCTGCGCGCGGCCGGCGCAAAGAAAAGGAAGAAGGTTGACAAGGACTGGTAGTCTACTCCTGGCGGCGCTGTGTGCGCTGCTGTTGCTGCCCGCGTTCGCTGCGGCCGACGACATCACCGTCTCGGCGTTCGTGGACAGGACGACCATATCCGTCGAC
>JAUWRQ010000138.1 GCA_030610515.1 Candidatus Eiseniibacteriota bacterium
CCCGACGAGGCGTGGTCGAACAATAACAGCCTCTGGAACGGCAAGGTCGGCGACGGCGCCAAGCTCGTGAACGACAGCGCCATCGTCGTCGACTACGCCGTCGTCGACGGGACCCACTTCGAGAACGAGGACTACGTCCGCAACTACGGGGTCGTGCTCCCGAGCACGACCTACGACGCCTCGGAGTGGACGGCCACGGCCGTGGAGTATCCGACGGACGGGTCCCCCGGCAGCCACTCGTCGGCACCGCCGACGCCGGGTCCCACCGTGTTCAACATCGTGACCGATCCGGCCGCTCCGCTCGCGGGCGAGGCAGTCGATGTCTATGCGGATGTGACGGACACCGTCGCGATCACGTCGGTCGCGCTCTTCTGGGGTATGTCCCAGTTCTCACTGCCCAACGAGATCAGCATGTCCCTGTCGGGGGGCGACACGTATCTGACCGACTCGGCGATACCGGCCCAGTCAGCCGGGACGACGATCTACTACGAGATACACGCGACCAACAGCCTGCCCGGAACGACGATCTCGGACATCGAGAGCTACTCGCTCCCGTACGTCGTGTCCGTCAGTGACGTTCAGGGCGTGGGCTCAGCCTCACCATACGACGGCTACGCTGTCATCACGCACGGCGTCGTGACCGCAAGCTACGGCGCCTACTTCACGATCCAGGATGGGACGGGTACGCGCTCGGGCCTCTGGGCACGTGGTCTGCCGGCGCCTTCCGTCGGTGACTCCGTGACGGTGAGAGGCACGGTGACCGAGCACTACAGCGTCGAGACCGCCGGCAATACTCTGGTCGTCGGTGCCTCGATCGAGAGCTCAGTCCCCGGCGTTCCGGTTCCCGCGGCGGCCATCGTCTCCACGGCCGTCTCGTCCACGGAGGACTACGAGGGCGTGCTCGTCAGGGTCGAGAGTGCCGCGTGCACGAACGCAGAGCTTGGTTCGGGGGAGTGGGAGGTGGACGACGGTAGCGGACCGTCGCGAGTCGACGACCTTGGGTACGCGTTCGAGCCATCGCTCGGGACGACGTACGACGTAACGGGGCCCGTCACGTACACGGACGGGAGCTTCAAGCTCGAGCCGCGGGACGCCGGCGACGTCGTCTGGGTGGGCGACTCGGTGGCGCCGTCGCTCTACCAGGTCTACGCTCTCTCGGAGACCGCCGTCGTCGTGACGTTCTCCGAGGACGTAGACGAGACCACGTCGGAGACGGTCACCAACTACTCCATAGCCGGACTTGTCATCTCGGATGCCACGAGGGACGCCGAGCACTTCGACCAGGCGTTGCTCACCGTGACGGCGATGTCACCCAGCGAGTACACGCTCATCGTGGACGGAGTGGAGGACCTCTACTCGAACGTCATGGACAACGTTGCTCAAGCGTTCGACTACGTAGACACCACGATTCCGCCGGGGTACTACGACACGGCAGAGGGCCTGGCGGGCGACGATCTCAGGTTGGCTCTGCACCAGATCATCGACGACCACACCGTGCAGACCTACGCCTACTCATGGGAAGCCTTCCGGACGACCGACGACAAGCCGAACGGGAAGGTCTGGGACATGTACTCCGACGTCCCGGGCGGGGTTCCGCCTTACGAGTACACCTTCGGAGTCGACCAGGGTGGCATCGGCGGCGTGGAGGGCACGGGGTACAACCGCGAGCACGCGTGGCCGTCGAGCTGGTCCGGGGGCGAGCTGCTGCCGAAGTACTCCGACCTGTTCACGCTCTACCCGACCGACAACTTCGTCAACAACCAGCGCGGCTCCGACCCGTACGGAGAGGTGCCGTCGCCGACGTGGACGTCGCTCAACGGGAGCAAGAGGGGCAACTGCGCGTACCCGGGGTATTCGGGGATAGCGTTCGAGCCGATCGACGAATACAAGGGCGACTTCGCGCGCACGTACTTCTACGTGACCGTCCGGTACTACACCGAGGACGGCGCGTGGTCGACGAGCGCCATGACGGACGGTGCCGACATCCTGCCGTGGGCCGTCGACATGCTACTCGACTGGCACGAGGCCGACCCCGTCGATCGCAAGGAACTCGAGCGCAACGGTACCGTCTACGGGATACAGCTCAACCGAAACCCGTTCATCGACAGGCCGGAGTTCGCGGACCTCATGTACCAGGCCGCCGGCGTCGAGCATGAAGTCTCAGTGCTTGCGTTCGTTCTCCACCAGAGCGCGCCCAATCCCTCGAGATCGGACGCCGCGATCGGGTTCGCTCTGCCGATGACGTCGGACGTCCGGATCGACGTCTACGACGTGTCGGGCCGATTGGTGCGCGTTCTCGTCGACGCGCCTCGCGGACCGGGCGAGCACAAAGTGTCCTGGGACGGCCGGGACGAGAGCGGCCGCGCAGTGGCGACCGGCGTCTACTTCTATTCGATGAGGGCCGGTGAGTTCGAACACCGGAGGAAGATGGTCCTCCTTAGATAGAATCCCGGATGGTTCTCCCCAGATAGGCCCCTTCGGCCGAGCGTGCCGCACGGCTGCGCGCGGCCCCGGACCAGCCGGGCAGGTAACTGCGGATTCTCGATTTCCTCCTATCGCACCGCCTGGCAGTGGCTGTCCTTGCTCGCCTCGAGAGGTGATTCGCTCATGAGGTGGGAGTTCTGGGGCGGCGCCCCCGAGCAGAGATCTCTCCGCGACGTCGTGAAGCGCAGACGTGGGTGGTTCCTGGATGGTCTCACGCCTCCCAAGCTGGCCAACATGGTGGTCGCCGGTGCCGAGTACGCCGCCAAGCGGACCGTGCTCCGGGGATGGCCGATCGCACTGAAGATAGACATCTCACCCTGCTGCAACCTCAACTGTCCCACATGTGTTCACGGCAAGCCCAGCGTGGACCACCGGCTCGAGAACCAGGAGTTCCGGCCGGATCAACGCATGTCGGTGGACCAGTTCGAGGGTCTCGTGCGCGAGGTTCAGAGCAGATCCACGATCGTCTCGCTCTACTACTTGGGTGATCCCCTCATGCATCCCGATCTGTGCGAGATGTGCAGCGTTGCGCGGAGTGGAGGGCTGAATGTGCACATCGGGACCAGCTTCAGCTTCCGTCTCTCGGACGAGCAGATTCGTCAGCTTGTGACGAGTGGTCTGACGCATCTCACGGTCTGCGTGGATGGTCTCAGTCAAGAGACGTACGGGCTCACCAGGGTCGGTGGGCGGGTCGACCGCGTGCTCTCCAATCTCAGGCGTGCCTGTGCGTTCAGGCAGGGGCAAGGGAGGAATCGTCCCCGCATCGAAGTGCAGTACATCAGGTTCCAGCACAACGTAGATGAACTGGGACGAGCACGAGACCTGTTTGCGGAAATGGGTGTAGACGACGTCGTGAGTTTCTGGGGGTCCCTGCACAACTACCTGGACTGCGACCCGGGGACCTACGCCGTTCACGGCCCGAGGAAGCAGCGGCTGCTCCCTTGGTGCTACTGGCCATACTTTTTCATGGTGGTCAAGTACGATGGGAGCGTGATCCCGTGCTGCAACCATCGCATCGGTTCGCAGTACAGCAGGACCGAATCCCCCCGGACCCTCGGCAACGTCTTCGAGACGAGCGTGCTGGACGTCTGGAACTCGCCGACGTACCAGGCGCTACGGCGGCTCGTTTCTGATTCCGAGCTGTCCCGGTCTGAGCCCCGGCTGCGCGCGAGCTTCTGCGACGAGTGCGCCAGGGTCTTCGACACGGCCCGAGAACTGAACGTCCGGAGTGCTGAGGACTACACGCTGGAGGAACTCTACGAGGTTGGGGCGGACGGAGTATCACGACGGTCCCGTGGAGGAGATTCCAGGTGACGGGCCGATGTGTGACTCCAGGGAGTTTGCCGCGAGGGCGCAGCTCCCAACGAGCATGTGACTCACGCCTGCTCGCCGGGTTGTTCCGGCGCTTCTGTGACGAAGGCCCCCACGACTTCCAGTGGCCTGGTCGGCCGGGCGATCGGCCGCCTTCCATCTGCTGGCTCAGGGCGCGCTCCGTCTGCGAGGAAGCCTTCCACGCTCGTTACCGCGCTAGACTCTAGGAGCCGGCGGAGCTTGCGCCGGACACTGCGCCGTCCCCCGTAGTACCTGAAGCGCCTCCAACGGCTCGCGGGTGCCTCGTGCCCTTGAGGGTTGAGGTCCCGAGGGTGGATGTAGTACACAACAGGGAGTCCGCTCTCCGTCAGTCTGGCGCTACTCCAATCGATGAACGGAGAGGGGAAGTGGCGTAGGAATCCCCCGCCCGCGAACGCTACTGGGATGCCGAAGAGTCTCACCGTCGATACGGGGATCTCCCACATCGTCAAGCCATGTATGTCGATCTCGTGCGGTGCCGCCGGAGCGCCCGGCTGACCCCTGCCGGGAAGTACGCCCGGCAAGACACTCGAGTCGTAGCGGAAACCGCACTCGCCGAGTATGTCGAGGTACGGAAACGGGCAGCCACGCACACCGAAGAAGGGAGCACGGTACCCCTTGGCCTCTACTCCTGTCACGTCGGCGATGGCCTGCCGGCACTTGAGGATATCGCGTCTGAACTCATTCTCGGTCAGTGCAGACGGAGGAACATGGTAGTACCCGTGTACTCCGAGTTCGTGGTTCCGACGCACGATCTCGCGCAGGGTGTCAGAAGTTCTCTCGACCAGCCATCCCACGACGAAGAACGTTGCCCTGGCATCGTGTTCATCCAGCAGGTCAAGCAGGGCCAGCGTGTCCTGTTCCACGTCCGTGGGTAGGTGATCCCAGATGGTCGGGTCGGAGAACGATGGATCTGCAATGTGGAACCAATCCTCGAAATCGACCGTGAGGATCGCTTTGCTCGCACGTCTGCCCGCGGGTGTCATGCGCCTACTCTCCTGTCGGTTCTCACCACATTGACGAGCGTGAGCAACGCCAGCCGGAGGCCTATGCCTGGATACAGAATCAGCACCACTGGGTATGCTCGCGAGGCAGTTCCTCAGCAAGGGAAGGCAATTGTAGGTGACAACTGATGATGCTGAAGCCAATCGGGGCAGCAGGA
>JAUWRQ010000211.1 GCA_030610515.1 Candidatus Eiseniibacteriota bacterium
CCATCATCTCGTCACACTGGCTCGAGCTCACCTGCTGAGTGGAGACGAGCGGTACGCCGCCCCGATCTGGTGCGCGATGCGCGCGTGGGTGGACGCGAACCCGCCATACTTCGGCGTGAACTGGGCAAGCGCTCTCGAAGTGGCGCTCCGGCTCGTTTCGTGGGCGCTGGTCATCGATGTGCTCGGCACCGCGGGGGCCCGCCCCGGGGACGTCGGGAATGTGGTCACGAGCGTGGCATTGCAGGCGCGTCACCTGTCTGCTAACCTATCCGTTTACGCTTCGTCGAAGAACAACCACCTGATCGGTGAGGCCGTCGGGCTGCTCGTCGCGGGAACGAAGTTCCCGTTCCTTGAGGGGGCCGCCGGATGGGCCGACCTGGGGGAAGCTGTCTCGGAGCGGGAGATCGCCGCTCAGGTGACGCGTGAAGGCGTCAGCCGCGAGCAGACGTTTCACTACGGGGTCTTCGTCTTGGAGTTCGCTCTCCTCGCGCACGCGTGCCAGCGGGTGTTGAGTGGGAGCGAGGGCCCGCCGCTCGCCGGTCGCATCACGGAGATGGGAGCGTTCATCGAGGTGGCGGGGGGTCCCTCCGGTGTCCCGCCGTCGGTCGGTGACGAGGACGGAGGCAGAGTCTACGAGCTTTCCGAGGGCGGGCTCGACCGCCAGGCCATGAGAGCCGCGGTCTGCGCGGCGGTGGCGACCGGCCGGGAACTCCCTGCCGCGGCGCGGGGCGAGGACCTCGGACCTGCACTGTGGCTGTACGGTGCGGAGCGCGTGCCGGAGGCTGGGAGCGTTTCCGAACGACGGAGGTCCCCGGAGCGCGCGTTTCCCGAGGGCGGCTACTTCGTCGCCGGCCGGGGAGAGCACCATGGCGTCATCGACTGCGGCCCCCTGGGCTATCTCTCGATCGCGGCGCACGGGCACGCCGATTGCCTCTCGCTGTCGTTGTCGCATGAGGGGCAGTGGTTCCTCGTCGACCCGGGCACCTATTGCTACCACCGTGACGCCCGCTGGAGAGACCACTTCAGGAGCACCGTCGCGCACAACACGATCGCGGTCGACGGCGCGAGCCAGTCGGAGATGCGCGGACCGTTCATGTGGGGTAGGAAGGCCCGGGCCCGCCCGGTGCGTTGGTGCCGGGAAGAGCTCTTCGAGTACTTCGAGGGCAGGCATGACGGGTACGCGAGCCGGAACGGCGTCGTGCATGTTCGCTCCGTTCTCTTCGGAGCCGCCGGGTACTGGGTCGTAGTGGACCGTTTGGAGGGTACGGGAGAGCACGATGTCCGGGCGACGTTCCAGCTGGCGCCCGGGTTCGAGAGGCTGCCGGGCGACGCCCGGACGTTCGCGGGTCACGGTTTCGATGTCGATCTCCTGAGCGCGTTGCCGGAGGGGTTGCGGGAGAGGGTCGTGGTGGGAGACGACGGGTCGCAGGAGGGATGGGTATCGCGGGGCTTCGGTCACCGCGCTCCCGCTCCCGCCGTGATCTTCGAGGGAAGGTGCGAGCTCCCGGCCATCCTTGTGTTCGTCATAGTTCCGGGGCGAGGGAATCACGCCGTCGGATTCGAGTGCCCCTCGAGAGACGTGCGTGGCCTGACGCAGGTCACGATATCGCACCGTGCAGGATGGGACCGCCTGTTCCTTGGGGAGGGGAGGACGCCCGATGGCGGGCGGTTCGACGGGCGTCTGGGGTTCACCTCTCAGAGGGAGGGGTCCCGACAGGTTCTTGGCATGGATGTAGCATGCTGGAAGGACGTCGATGGGGACGTGCCGTTCAGGTCCGTCCGTAGTCTCGTCTAGAGCTGCCCTGGGTTCGACCGAGAGAGAGAGTGAGCGGGTATGAGAGTGAGTGTCCTTGGTCTTGGGTACGTCGGCTGCGTTTCGGCCGCGTGTCTGGCGGAACTGGGTAACACCGTGATCGGCCTGGATGTCGACGAGCGCAAGCTCGCGCCGCTCCGCGAGGGCAGGAGCCCCATCGTGGAGCCCGGACTTGCAGAGTTGGTCAAGCGGGGTGTGGATGAGGGAAGACTGAGTGTGACCACCGACTACGAGGCCGCCGTCATGAACACGGACATCTCGCTCGTGTGCGTCGGGACACCGTCGACGGAGAGCGGGAGTCCGAATCTCGACTACACGCGCCGCGTCTGCAGTCAGATTGCCGCGGTCATCGCCCGCAAGGACGACTTCCACACGGTCGTGTTCAGGAGCACCATCCCTCCGGGCACCGTCGAGGATGAGATGATACCGATCCTCGAGAAGGAGTCCGGCAAGAAGGAAGGCCGCGACTTCGGCGTCTGCTTCAACCCAGAGTTCCTCCGCGAGGCATCCGCGGTCAAGGACTTCTACAATCCGCCCAAGATCGTCATCGGCGAGCGCGAAGAGAAAAGCAGGGCCGGCGACGTCCTCGCCGAGCTCTATGAGACCATCGACGCACCGCTCGCTCGCGTCGCGATCAGGGTCTCGGAGATGGTCAAGTACGCCGACAACTGCTTTCACGCCCTGAAGGTCTGCTTCGCGAACGAGATCGGGAATCTCTGCAAGGCGGTCGGTGTGCCCGACAGCCACGCGGTCATGGAGGTCTTCTGTCTCGACACACAGCTCACCCTGTCACCTTACTACCTGAAGCCGGGATTCGCATTCGGCGGGTCATGCCTCCCGAAGGACCTGCGCGCCGTGATCCAGATGAGCCGCGAGACCGGCGTCGACTGCCCGGTCCTCTCGGCCGCCATCCCGTCCAACGAGGTGCAGATAGCGCGCGCGATCGATCTCATCAGGGACACCGGCAAGCGCAAGGTGGGCGTGCTGGGGATGAGCTTCAAGGCTGAGACCGACGACATTAGGGAGAGCCCGATCATCCAGGTCGTGAGCACGCTCATCGGCAAGGGCTACGAGCTGTGCATATACGCTCGGAACATCTCAGGGCCCGGGCTCTTCGGGTCGAATCTCGGTTTCCTCAAGCACGAGCTGCCCTACGCGGAGACGCTCAAGGCGGAGTCGGTCGACGAGGTGCTCGAGCGTTCCGAACTCATCGTGGTGGCGAACCCCGCGGACGAGTTCAGGGACGTCGCGGGAAGGATGCGTGCAGACCAGGTGATGGTCGACCTCGTCCGCATCATCGACGACCCGTCCGAGGCCACGGGCGAGTACATAGGTATATCCTGGTAGGTGGACGCGTTGCCTCCCGATGGGGGGTGTCGTCCGCTTGGACGAAGCGCTCGTGATAACGCCGCCTTTGGAACGGAGGGGCGCGTGGACGCTGCGAAGCACATCATGATCATCGTCGAGAACCTTCCCGTTCCCTTCGACAGAAGGGTCTGGCTGGAATCGACGACGCTCAGAGCCGCCGGCTACTACGTGAGCGTCATATGCCCTCAGGGAATGGACTACACTGAGCCGTACGAGCAGATGGACGGGATCGACATCTACAGATACCCACCCCCTCCGCCGACGACCACGAAACTCTCCTACGCTTGGGAGTTTCCCTACTGCTGGGTGGAAACACTCAGGCTCGCAACGAGGATAAACCGCAGGAGGAGGATCGACGCCATCCACGCGTGCAATCCTCCGGACACGTTCTTCCTCATCGCGCTCCTTTTCAAACTGCGTGGTCGAGTGAAGTTCGTCTACGACCAGCACGACCTGTGCCCCGAGCTCTACCTGTCCCGGTTCGGTGGGAGGAAGGCGATCTATTTCGGTCTGCTCCGCCTCCTCGAGCGATCGACGTACGGGTCGGCCGACATGGTCATCTCC
>JAUWRQ010000052.1 GCA_030610515.1 Candidatus Eiseniibacteriota bacterium
ATTCTCCTTCGCTCCGCCGTAGCTCCCGTCACCGATGACGGGTCTTCTCAGATGCGCCAGGTGCACGCGGATCTGATGGGTGCGGCCGGTCTCCGGACGGGCCTCGAGGAGCGTCGCGTACGGGAATTCCTCCCTGACCTTCCATCTCGTCGCTGCCTGGCGACCGTCAGGCACGACCCACATTCGCTTCCTGTCGGAGCGCATCCGTCCGATGGGCTCGTCGACGCGGCCCGAGGATTCGGCGAACGTTCCCCACGCGAGCGCCAGGTAGACCTTGCCAACCTTGCGTTCCTGGAACGCCGCCGCGAGCCGCCTATGGGCGTCGTCGTTCCGGGCCACGACGATGAGACCCGACGTGTCGCGGTCGAGGCGGTGCACTATGCCCGGTCGGAGATCCCCAGCCAACCCCGACAGCGTTTCTGCGCGCCCCAGGAGCGCGTTCACGAGCGTCCCCGAGAGTGACCCCGGCGCGGGATGTACGACCATGCCCGCGGGCTTGTCCACCACGATGATGTCGTCGTCCTCGTAGATGACGTCGATGGGGATGCTCTCCGGAGTCGCGCGAAGCTCCTCGAGCTCCGGAACTTCCGCCCGCACGACGTCACCCGGCTCGAGCCGCATCGACGGCTTGCCGGGCTTCCCGTTGACGGTCACGAGGCCTTTCTGAATGATCTCCTTGGCCCTCGTCCTCGAGAGGTCGGACGCGTGAACACCGAGGAATCGGTCGAGCCGCTCCTCGGACGAGTCGTCGGGCACCACGAGAACGATGGGCTTCGTCATCACGCCTCTATGTCCGGTTCGGGAGGACCGTGCGGACGGAACAGCAGGTGGAAGGCCAGAGTGGCGACGCCGATCGTGATCGCGCTGTCGGCCACGTTGAAGTAGGGCCAGCGTAGATCGCCGATGCCTATGTTGATGAAGTCGACGACGGCGCCCAGGAACACGCGGTCGACGAGGTTGCCGACGGCACCCCCCAAGATGAGACCGAACGCGACCTGTTCCCAGACACGCTGCCGTGCGATCTGGCGACCGAAGGCGATGATGGCGAGCGACGCGGCTGCCGAGATGACGATGAAAAGGAAACTGCGTCCCCGCAGCATCCCGAAGGCAGCACCCGTGTTGGAGACCCGTGTGAAGCGGACGACCGTTCCAATGAAGTCGACGGACTCGCCGAGCTCCATTACGGTCGTGACCACTTTCTTCACCACCTGGTCGGCCACGGTGATGCAAAAGGCGGTCACGAAGAGCCGGCGCACAGCCGCGGCGCGCGCCGGGGGGCTAGGATTGCTGGGCTGTGCCATTCTCCTCTGCCTTCTTGCACTCGATGCACAGCCGAGCGTGTGGCACGACCTCGAGGCGTGGCTTCTGGATCTTCTTGCCGCAGCCGTCGCACTTGCCGTAGATGCCCTCTTTGATCCGACCCAGAGCCTCGTCGATGTGATACAGGAGCCGCCCCTCAGCCGAAGCCATGTGGTACGCCTTCTCCCGCTCCTGCGCATCGCTGGCCTGGTCGGCCATGTGGACCGAGTACGCGGACAGATCGCCCGGGGCGTCGCGCTGTGACTCGTTGAAGATCTTGTCCTCGATGTAGCCACGCTCCTTCAGGAGCTGGGCGCGCTCCTCGATCAGCCTCTTCTCGAAGTGCTTGAGTTCCCTCTTGTTCACCGTGTTCCCTCCGCCGAAACGAGCTCTCGGGATCACCCCGAGCCGCCCTCCTGGACACGCTCGACCGCGATCCTCGCCCGCTCTCCGTTCACGTCCCACTCCCTTGCGAGCTCGCCTGCCTCGGGGCCGACCGTAACACTCTCCGCGAGCGTTTCGGACGCGACCTTCGAGGCGAAGCGTTCCACTGCAGCCTGGAGTCTGGCGTCGGCCTCGTAGTAGACACGGATCCTGTCCACCACATCGAAGCCGGCTTCCTTCCTCATGAACTGGATCTTGTTTATCATCTCGCGGGCGAAACCCTCGTCCCGCAGTTCCTCCGTCAGTGTCGTGTCCAGAGCGACCGTGATGCCTCCGTCCGCCTGGACCGCCAGACCTTCTCTGGCCTCGACCTCTATCGTGACGTCCGAGGGCGCCACGACCGCGTCGTAATCGGCGATGCTCACGCGGACCTCTCGCCCCTCTGAAAGCGCCAGGACGTCGGGCTCCGAGAGCCCACGAATCGCTTGGGCGACCTGGTTCACGTTCTTCCCGTGCTTCGGCCCGAGGGCCGGAAAGACCGGCGTCGCCTTCGGAGCGGCGAGCGCCTCGCTCTCGGCCCAGACCCAGTCCTTCACGTTGAGTTCAGCGAGGACGAGGTCGCGAAGCGCCTCGGCACGCTCCCGTTCAACCTCGGGGACGCCCGACACCAAGAGCCTCGCAAGAGGCTGCCTGACCTTCATCTCGGACGCCTGACGCGCCGCGCGTCCCAGAACGACGATCGAGCGCGCGACCGACATCGCGGCCTCGAGGTCGCGGTCGATGACGGTCTCGTTCGCGTCGGGATAGTCGCAGAGGTGTACGCTCTCGGGCGCCGCGGCTTCGCTTCCCTCGACCGTCGTACCTCGGCTTCCGTCGGCGAGCCTCTGGTAGATGGCGTCCGAAAGAAGCGGCGCGAACGGTGCTATCGCCTTGACCGTAGAGGTCAGGACCTCGTGCAGAGTGGAATACGCCGCCTTCTTGTCGTCGTCCATCTCGCCCTTCCAGAAGCGCGAACGGCAGAGGCGGACGTACCAGTTGGAGACGTCCTCGAGCACGAAGTACTGGAGCTTCCTGACGGCCTTCGTGATGTCGTAGTCGTCCATGTCCGCACGGACGTCGGCCAGCGTCGAGTTCAGGCGCGAGAGAATCCACCTGTCGATGACGCGCAGGCTCGACGGGTCAGCCTGGTGCGCTTCGGGATCGTAGCCGTCGATGTTCGCGTACAGCGAGAAGAAGCTGTACGTGTTCTTGAGCGTGTCGAAGAGCTTGCTCGCCACGTCCCGGACGCCGTCCACGTCGAACTTCGTCGGGACCCACGGCGGGCTCGTCGAAACCATGTACCACCTGAGCGCGTCGGCGCCCTCGTTCGCCATCACGTCGAACGAGTCGACGACGTTGCCCACGGATTTGCTCATCTTCTTGCTTGATGCGTCCAGGACCATGTCGTTGACGACGCACCTCTTGAACGAGGACGTGCCGGAGACGATGGTCGAGATGGCGAGGAGCGAGTAGAACCATCCGCGCGTCTGGTCGACGCCCTCGGCGATGAAGTCGGCCGGGAAGTGCGTGTCGAACTCCCCGTCGTCCTCGAACGGCCAGTGCCACTGCGCGTAGGGCATGCTGCCGGTGTCGAACCAGCAATCGACGACCTCGGGCGTGCGAACCATTTCGCCTTCGCACTTGCGGCAGCGGAGCCGCACGCCGTCGATCCACGGCTTGTGGAGGTCGAGCGCCTCTGCGTCCAGCTCGCCGACCGCGCCGGACTTGAGCTCCTCGATGCTTCCGATGGAGACCTCATCCCCGCAGCCTTCGCAGATCCAGATGTTCAGCGGCGTACCCCAGTATCTGTCGCGCGAGATCGCCCAGGCGACGTTGTTCTCCAACCAGTCGCCCAGGCGGTTCAGACCGACTTCCCTCGGGTGCCAGTCGATCTCGCGGTTGTTCGCCAGCATTTCGCTCTTGAACTCGGTCGTCCGGACGTACCACGAGTCGCGCGCATAGTAGACAAGCGGGGAATCGCACCGCCAGCAGAACGGGTACGTGTGAACGATGGTCCCGCTGTCGTACAGGAGCCCCCTCGTCTCGAGGTCCTTGAGGATCAGGGGATCCGCGTCCTTGATGAACATCCCGGCCCACGGCGTGATCTCTCCCGTGAACCTGCCGCCGTCGTCGACGGGCTGGATGAACGGGAGGTCGTGCTCGACACCGGCGCGGTAGTCGTCCTCGCCGAACGCGGGCGCGGTGTGAACGATGCCCGTGCCCTCGTCGAGGGTGACGAATCCGGCTGGGATGACGTACCATGCCTTCTTCTCGACAGAAACGTACGAGAAGAGCGGCTCGTACTCGTGTCCGACCAGATCCGAGCCCTTGTAGCGCGCGACGATCTCGTGGTCGCCGTGAAGAACGGAGAGCCTGGCCTCGGCGAGTATGAGAAGCTCGTCGCCGTGCGCCACCTTGACGTAGGTTTCGTCGGGGGCCACGGCAAGTGCCACGTTCGATATGAGCGTCCAGGGAGTCGTCGTCCAGATGAGATACGACGTGTTGGGTTCGTCCTTCGCCCTCATCCTCACGAAAAGCGAGGGGTCCTCCGCGTCCCCGTAGCCCTGCGCCACCTCGTGGCTCGAGAGCGGCGTGCCGCATCTGGGGCAGTAGGGCAGAATCTTGTGGCCGCGATAGACGAGACCGCGGTCCCACATGAGCTTGAGGATGTGCCAGACCGTCTCGACGTAGTCGTTCGAGCACGTGATGTAGGGGTCCGAGAGGTCGAGCCAGTACGCCATGCGCCTGGTCAGGCGGTCCCACTCGTCCTTGTACTTGAAGACGCTCGCCCGACAGCTCCGCGTGAAGGTCTCGACACCGTACTCCTCGATGTCTTCCTTGCCGTCGATACCCAAGGCCTTCTCGACCTCGATCTCGACCGGGAGCCCGTGGGTGTCCCAGCCCGCCTTCCTCTCCACGAGAAAGCCGCGCATCGTCTTGTAGCGGCAGACGCTGTCCTTGATGGTCCTGGCCAGAACGTGGTGCGCGCCGGGATGGCCGTTGGCGGTCGGCGGCCCCTCGTAGAAGACGTACCTCGGCGAGTCGGCGCGAAGCTCGAGACTCCTCGCGAACGTGTCGTGCTCGTCCCAGAACGCGAGGACCTCGTCCTCTATCCCGGGAAGCGTCTGGCCCTTCTCGAACTCTCTGTACGGCATCTTTCTCCTCCCCCGGCAACCGGCCGGGGGAACACACGAGACGTCACGCACCCTCGGGCGGCCGCCGGCCGCCCCGGATGAGGCTGACGCTGGCTACATCTCGCTAATGAGACGGAAGACGAGCTGCGTGAGCTTGGGCTCTGCCTTCTTCGCGACCTTCAAGATCTCACTGTGACTCGCCGGCCCGAGCGCGTCGGGCAGGCATATGTCGGTCACGACCGCCAACCCCACGACACGCATTTTCCCGTGGATGGCCACGATGTTCTCGGCCACCATCGACATGCTGACGACGTCACCACCGATCGTTTGTAGAAATCGATACTCTGCCGCGGTCTCGAGGTTCGGCCCGGCTACACCAACGAAGACGCCCTTCCTGAGCCGGATGCGCTCCTCGAGGGCTATCTCCTCCGCGAGCTTGATGTACTCGCGGTAGTACGGCTCGGACATATCCGGGAACCGCGGACCCAGCTTGTCATCGTTCGGGCCGATCAGGGGGTTGTCGCCCGTCAGGTTGATGTGGTCCACGAGACAGACGATGTCACCCTTGTCGTAGAGCGGGTTCATGCCGCCCGCGGCGCACGTCAGGATGAGCTTCTTCGCTCCGAGCGCGCGGAGGACGCGAATCGGGAAGGTCACGTCCTGCATCGTGTAGCCTTCGGAGTAGTGCACCCGCCCGTCCATCACTGCCACACGCCTGCGCCCGATCTTCCCGAGCACCAGTTCGCCGGCGTGCCCCTGGACGCCCGACTTCGGGAAGTGCGGGATCTTCTCGAACGGGATCCTGGCCTCTTCGACCATCTGGCTCGAGAGGTTGCCGAGTCCGCTCCCCAGCACGACCGCAATCTGCGCCTTGAAGTCGTTCTTCTTGCGTATGAACGCTACGGCCTTGTCGATCTTCTGCGAGAGCGTGAGCACCTTGGCCATGCTGGCTCCTATCCGTGAGCCCCTTGGGGGCTACCGTCACTGCAGTCGCGCGGCGGTCTCTTGGGCCGGCGCTACTGCAACCGCGCGGCGGCCTCGTACAGCGTCGGAACGAGGAAGCGCCGCAGAAAGTGAATCGCGAAGAACACAACGATGGGCGTCAGGTCGAATCCGTACGTCACGAGAATCGGCAGCGCCCTTCTCACCCTCGACAACACCGGCTCGACAATGGCCCGAAGAAAACGGACCATCGGATGCCTCGAGCGCGGCGCGATCCACGAGATGATGACCACCGCAAGCAGACAGATCATGTACAGCACGAGCGCCATATCAATGATGGTCGCGAGCGCGTACACGAGAGTCTTCAGACCGAACCTGCTACCGCTCCCCGAAGATGGCCCGGCCCACCCTCACAATCGTGGCGCCTTCCTCGATGGCGACCTCGAAGTCGCCCGTCATCCCCATCGAGAGGTGGTCCATTCTGATCCCGGGAATGACCTGCTCCTCGACCTCGTCCCTCAGGCCCCGGAGCTTCCGAAAGCACGGCCTCACGTCCTCCGGGTCCGGAAGGAACCCGGCGACCGTCATGAGGCCGACCACCTGCAGCCCGTTGAGATCGGCCATCTCGGCGACGGCGTCCACGGCCTCATCCGGCTCGAAACCGTACTTGCTCTCCTCGCCGGACGTGTTGACCTCAACGAGGACATCGATCGGAGAACCCCGCGACCCGGCCCGGCGTGATATCTCGCCGGCGAGCCTGAGGCTATCGACCGACTGAATCATGTCGAAGAGCTCGAGGGCCTTTGCGACCTTGTTCGTCTGCAGGTGCCCCACGAGGTGTTTCTCGACGGGGGGAAGCTCCGCCTCGAACTTCCTCGTCGCCTCCTGCACTCGGTTCTCGCCGATACACGTGACGCCGGCCTCGATGGCCTCGACGATGGGCCCGGGCTCGACCGTCTTGGTCACAGCCACGAGCTTGACGTCGGCCGGGTCGCGCAGGGCGCGGTCCGCAGCGCTCTCTATTCTCTCCATGACCCGGAGGACGTTGTCACGCACTCCCATGGGCGGCAGACCCTCCATCTCCCGCTTCGACGAAACAATCATTATAGTCCTCCGGAG
>JAUWRQ010000321.1 GCA_030610515.1 Candidatus Eiseniibacteriota bacterium
CCGATGGTCCTGCTGGCAGTCCTTGGATTCGCGCTGTTCGCGGGATGCGCCGGGACGAGTGGCTCCGGTGAGTTTTCCGACAATCCTGTGCTTATCCACAACGAGCTCAGCGAGATCGCCCTCGACATGCAGAACACCGGGTAGATGATCAAGGGCAGCAAAGCTAAGCTTCAGGTCGACGACAGCCAGAATCTCCGGGACGAGATTCGCTCGCTGGAGATGCACCTCATACATCTCGAAAGCCAGAAGCGGGCGCTCGAGGAGAGGCTCGCCGAGCTCGAGGCCGCCGGCACGTCGTAGTTCCCACCGAGAGACACAGCGATTCCGAAGCGGCGACGCCGTGAGATGTGGAGGCGCGTTCTTGAACATGTCCATTCGCGAAGCGGGTTCGAGAGGTCCAGACGCGAGCGGCGTCCTGCGGGCGGTCGCCGCAGTGTCGCTCGTGTCGACGGCCGTCGTCATCGCGCTCGCGTCAGCCCCGGAGGCGCCAGCTGGAACGCGGGCTCGAGTTTTCGCTGCTCTCGCGGTCATGACCTCCACGGGCGGGACGGCCGTGGAGGAAGCGTGGTACGAGACGAGCATCGCGGGTTGCCGCGTGGGCGTCGTCCACATGACGGTCGAGTCCGCGAGCGACACACTGCTCGTCACCACCATCACCTCCGACATAGTGGTCGAGCGACTCGGGGAGCGTGCTGAGATGAGGCAGAGGGACGTTTGGACGGAGACCGTCGGAGGTCGAGCCCTTTCGTATTCCTCTCGGAGGATGCTCTCTGCAGGTGAGACAACGACGCTCGAAGTCGGGGTCGAGCCGGGCGCGCTCACGCTTCGCAAAGAGACGAAGCACGGAGGTGACAGCAGGGTGGCCGAGATCGGCGGGCGGCTCATGTTTACACGCGCCTTGGCCCGGGAGGACGTGGAGCGGGGGTTCGTCCCCGGGGTCACATACAAGTACCCGTCGTTCGACCCCGATTTCGAGACCGTCTCGCGGTGTTCGGTCGCCGTCGTCGGACGCGAAACGCTGCAAGTGGCCGGGCGGCGGGAGGTTCTCAACGCGATCGAGCTATGGCCCGACGTGTATGAGGGACTCGAGCTTCACGAGTGGCGGGACGATGCCGGGAGCTTGTGGGTGCAGGAGATCACGGCGCTCGGCGTGGAGACCAGGCGGGTGACCGCTGACGAGGCGCGACGCGAGCTTCCGCCGCCGGACGTCATCACAGGCCTGATGGTCGAGACTGACGTGACCATGGCGAGGCCCGGCCGCGTCGACGAAGCGCTCTACGAGATCTGGCTGGATGGGGGAGACGTGGCGGCGCTGGTCGCGGGGGACCTCAGGCAGAGCGTGGACGGGCGCACCGATCGCGGTCTGCTCCTGCGTGTGCGGCGGACGGTTCCGGGTGCGAAGACGCTCTCCGGGCGCGTAACGTCGGACGAGCTCGCAACCGACGGCGAGCTCACGGCGGACGGCACGCCCGCGCGGGACCCGGAGCTCTCGGAGTTCCTCGAAGGCAACGTGCTTCTCCAGAAGGACGACCCTGACGTTCTGGCGGCCGCGCTCGAGGCGGTGGCGGGCGCCGGGTCCGATCCCTGGAGCATGGCCGTGAGCATAGAGGGCAGGGTTGCGGAGCTGATCACTGACCGAGGATTCGGAACGGCGTTCGCGTCGGCGGCCGAGGTCATCGACACACGGAACGGGGATTGCAGCGAACACGCTGTGCTGGCTGCGGCGATGGCGAGGGCCGTGGGGATCCCCTCGAGACTGGCCACAGGAGTGGTTCACTTCCGCGGCGGTTTCGCGTACCATATGTGGATGGAAGTCCGGGTGGGGGACGGTTGGTTCGCTCTCGACCCGACGATAGGGGATGGGAGCGTCGACGCGACGCACATCCGGCTCGGAGGAGGTTCCCTCGCGGGCGGACGCGTGAGCGAGTTATCTGTGCCTGTGCTCCGGACGGCGAATAGGCTCGGCATCAGGATCGTCGAATACGAAGAGGCGGGCAGAACGGTCCGGCCGGAATAGAGCGCGTCCGTTTCCGGTCGGCGGCAAGAAGGTGGTGCGAATCGTGAGAAAAGCATACGTGTTGCTCTGCGCCGCGGCGCTTGTGATGTCCACGCTCGTCGGTTGCTCCGAGACTCGAGAGGACGCTCCAGAATCCGACAGGAGCGACGCCGTGAGCGAGGCCGCAGCTCCCCGCCCGGTGTCTGACGCCGCCAAAGCCCGCGGCCTGTCAGTGCAGCGCGAGGACGAGGAGCCGGCGGACGGTCCGGCGGTTGCCCTCGATGGCGTGGCGTATGACTGGCGTCTGATTCCGGACAAGGGTCTTGTGGTCACCCTCGAGTTCGGCAACGAGAACGAGGTCTTCGAACGCGCGCGCGCGTACGTATTCCTCGTCGCGGAGTACTCAGCCAGAAGGTCGGTGAACCGTGGCGTGTTCCCCCTGAACGTCGAGTTCGACGGTGACCGGCCCGTCGACTACACCGCGGGTACACACATCCTGTATCGCAAGGACCACACGATGAAGTGCTTCATCCCATACACGTACCGGGAGGGGTACTATGATTCGCTGAGAGTCATCGTGTACAGCGAAGAGGGAGACGTGCTGATCAACCGGACATATCACTTGGATGTCACGGGAGAGCCGACGGGGCTCGTCAAGACGAAGCCCACGCTGATGCTCTAGGC
>JAUWRQ010000013.1 GCA_030610515.1 Candidatus Eiseniibacteriota bacterium
GACCAGTCTGCCGGCGCAGTCGTAGACGCCGATCGTCACGAAGCGGAGGCCGGTCTCGACCGAGTAGTGGATGCCGACCGCGCGCGTGGTGGGATTGGGTACGGGCGGATCGAGAGCGTTCTGCGGGAGCGGTTCCGGCACGTCCACGTCCCAGGGGCCGTGCGCGGTCTCGCCGCCCCACCGCTCGACGACCCTGAGCCGATAGGAGTACGTCGAAGCCGGCTCGACCGTGTCGTCGACGAACGAGAACCTGCCGGCTTCGTTGGAGAGAATGAGCTCGTCGTTCAGTCGCGCGTACGTACTGCCCGGTCCGCCCGGGCCCAGCCCGCGCTCGATGTGGCACCCGGGCTGGCCGTCGGGTGGGTGGAGGTACCAGGTCAGAGCCACGGAGCGGGGCACGGCGTCGATGTCGAAGAAGACGAGCTGCGACGGCTCCTGCCAGGCGGCCATTTCTGAAAGCAGCGCGTCCATCATGTCGCACGCGGGGTCGTCCTGCAGGTAGTAGAACGGGAATCCGAAGTAGGCGAACATCCCCGTCCCGTCGTCCGCGTAGCGGACGGTCCCGCACGGCACGTCGTTGAGCGTCGGGTTCAGGAACGAATCGAACAGGTACACACGCCTGGTTCCGGAGGTCGGGCGGGCCGTCTCGCACCACGGAACGCCGCCGTGAAGCTCGTAGTTGTCGGCCCACTTACCGAGAGAGTCGACCGGCACGTCCGGGAACGGCGAACCCGAGAGCGCCCATCCTCCGAGAAAGGCCCAACCGTACGCTTCGGGGTTCGATGCGTTCGTGCCGCTGCCGGAGTTCGTCATGCTGTCGATGCCAACGTGCGTGCGGACGAATCCAGGCAGTGGGTCATCGGGATCGTAGAGATGCGGGTCGACCCCGAGGAACGCCGCCATCGGAGAGAACCCCTCCAGTATGAAGTTCCCGCCCGCGCGCACATACCCCTCGATGTAGTGATAGGCGCTCTCGGCCTGGGCGTGTCTCAGGAACTCGAATCCCGGCCCGACGGTCCACACGACGCTCCTGTAGCGGCCCAGCTCGTCCATGCACGGCAGCGACGGGAGCCCGCCCTCCAGGTGCTCCAACGGGTCCCACTCATCCCGCTCGTGCCCCAGGAACAGCTGGTCGTAGAACGCGTCGTGTGCGGCCTCCGGGACGCCGCCGCCGAACCAATCGTCGATGTGGAGAAGGGGCAGGTGCATCGGCGCCTGAGCCGGGCAAAGTCGGATGAAGCCGGAGGTGACCGCGCCCACGTCGTCGCGCGTGCGGAAGTGGACCACCCCATCGTTGGACGAGGGGCGGAACACGAACGAGTGCGGAGACGCGCGCCACGGCTCCCACGCCGGCGGCTCGCCGAATCCGCAGGCGACCGAGTCCGCTCGGCCGCAGTAGCTCGACGCGTCCGCCTCGATGGTGAACTCGAGCAGCTCGTTCTCGTAGACGGATAGGGGGTCGGGCCATTCTGCGGGCGGCCACGCGACGGGCCCGCGGAACGAGAGCTGTGCCGGCAGAAAGTTCGTGGCGACGGTCAGACCGGGGACGAAGGTGTCGCTGACCGAGAACGCGTGTATCGCGGGGGACGGGTCGGGGGCGCCCTCATCGTCGATGGCACGAACGCTGAAGAAATAGGCACCGGGATCCAGACCCTCGAACGTCACCGAGTGCCGGCCCACGCGAACGGGACGCCACACAGCCTGCTCGCCGATCTCCAGCAGGGAGTACTCGTGCTCGGCGACTTCGCCGTCGAAGTCGACCGACTCCCACTCGAACGTCGGCGACACGGTCACCACGTCGTGAGTAATGACGCAGTTCTCGACGAGCGTCGTTTCAGGGGGCAGGTTAGGGTCCTCTCCGATGAATCCAGCGACGGCCGCAGTCGCGACCACGTTCAGGGCCGTGATCGCGGTCGAGAACTCAACACTGAGATTCTCGATAACGTCGTCCCGCGTGTGCATGTAGGGAGACGACGGGTCGACCGCCGTGTCCAGCACGTTGTAGCCTGCCTCCCAGAAGCTGTTCTGGTCGCTCGCGCCGATCGGTTGGACCGTTGGCAGGAACTCGTAGTTCGTGTGAGCGGATGCGACGTCGCACATCCACGCGGCAACTGAGAGGGAACTCGAGTCCGAGAACACGACGCCGTCGGGCTCCGGCGGCGAGTGGTAGCCTATGCAGTCCACGTTCAGGTAGAGGACAATATCGAGCGATTCCGCGACTGCGTCCGCCACGAACGCGCGGCTTCCCCAAAGTCCCTCTTCCTCGGCCGACCAGCACGCGAAGATGATGCTGCGTTCCGTGTCGACGTCGGCGAGGACGCGGGCGGCCTCGAGCACGCAGGCCACCCCGGTGGCGTTGTCCTCGGCCCCGGGAGCCGGTGCATCCGGGTCGTCGAAGTTCTGAACCGTGACGGAGTCGTAGTGACCACCAAGGATGACGTGTTCGGAGGCTCGCGTCGTTCCAGCCTTGTAGGCGAGAACGTTGAACGCGTCCACGGAGTCCTGCCACGTCCATGTCCGGAACGAGTCCATTCGGACGTCCGAGTATCCGTATTCGAGAAACCGCTCCCGGATCCAGTGCCCGGCAGCCAGACAGGAATCGGTCGTGACGTAGCGGGTGCCGAACGCCTCAAGGCGCTCGATGGTCGCCGTCACGTTTCGGACTCGCGTCGATTCGATGAGCGCGGATATCAGCGATTCGGGCGGGACCTCGAGAAGGACATCGCCTGCGGCGCGGGCCCGCGCTCGCGCCCCGGGCGTTGGCTCGTCCGGCGTGGAGACGTCCCCGCTCGTCACGGCGAGCGGCTCACGCCGCGTCGTCGGCGGGTCTGCGGGAGCCCGGGGGAGCGGATCCGGGGCTGCTGTTGCACCGAGGACCGTAGATGCCACGATCGACACGACCGCGACGGCCACGACACTGAGGCGGGACGTCGCAGGGACGAAGCGCGACGAGGTGCCCACTCTTCTTGGATGTGTTCGTATGGTCATCCGCGAGCCTTCAAGGGGGTGTCGGGAGCACGTCCTCATTATACACGTGTGATGCGTCAATCACACGCGGCGGCCGCGCCGGCATCGAACCGAGAGGACGCGGCTGCGTGAGCGCGGGGTTCATGACGGTGTGGGATGAGCGGAGCACCACCTCCCGCGCGTCGCCCCAACGACGGAGCGCCGCAGGGCATTTCCCGCAGCGCTTCGGGCATCGCGATCGTCGGGAACTAGGTGCGTCGGTTGACCGTCGACCGGACAGTGGAGTCCCCGGGCGAGACCGACGGGCGACACTAGCGATACAGACCTTTGAGCGTTCCCCAGGACTCGGTCTCGGTCGGGGTCGGGTCGTGGATCTCCAGGAGATAGTCCTCCGTCTCTCCGTCCTCGAATGACCCTGAGCCGTCCCAGCCGCTTCCGACCAGAGCCTCGCTGATCGTGAACCTGCACCAGACGAACTGGTCATTGGGTCCGATCAGGAACGAGGGCGGGGGAATCGGCAGGCCTGAGAGCGGTCCGCCGTAACCTATGGGCACGGGGTGGTCGACGAGGATATGCTCCGCGGCCGGGCCGATCCCGGGGCAGTTGGAGCTCCCGGCCCACGTGCCGCTCTGGTCCCAGTCCATGAGGACGTTGACATATCCGACGCACGGCATGGTGTTCGTCACCATGATGTCGATGTCGATGCCCCATTGGGCGACCGTGCAGATGTTGCCGAGCGGGAAGCCTGTGGCCTGCGGGCACGGCACGACGTTGAGCGTCGCGTCGATCGTGTACGGGTCGGGGAACATCAATCCCGCATCATCGACGAAGCACTCGTCCGCGTCGTACGGCGGGAAATTCGGGCAGTTCGAGGCGTTTCCGTCGAACTCGAAGTCGAAAAGCGTGGGTGTTCCGGGGAAGTGGGCCCAGCAGAGCGGCCCGTGATACACGATTCCGGCGGGCCCCACCCCCGCGCACGTGGGGAACTGGCCGGTGACCGGTACGATCAGGAACGGGTAGGCGACTGAACCCTCGGGAGCATCGCCCCACTCGCCTTCCATCTGCGCGCAGGCGGTTCCAACGGGCGACATCACCAGAGCCGCCACCAGTGCTGCGAAGAGTAGCCGGTTCATGGTCTGCCTGACCTCCATTTCCTCGCGACTCGTGCGGACGAAGGCGTCCGCACCATCGTGCGTGACTCCGACACCTGATGCGCTTGAGCACATGGCTCACATTCACGAACCTCTGGTGGAGCGTACTCGCGGAGCCACGCATCGTCAATGCGATTCCAGAGGGAGCCCACGCGGCTTGAATGCCACGCGCGTAGCTGCTAAACTGTGCCCAGCCGCTCGTGTCGAATCCGCGGGTGGCCGAGAGGAGCCACTTTCACTGAAACCGCGGCGCGGGGCCTTGGGAAGGTCCGGCGCGGCGGATTAGTGCATTCCGGCGTCGGGGACTCGCGGCGCCGCTCACCCGGCCGCGGCAACGGCTGCGGCCCGTCTGTCGGAGTCCGACCGACGACGTCCCGGCGGAACGAGGAACCAATGAGCGACGAGACGAGAAGGCACGGCGGAGACATCGAAGCGATCGAGGCTCTCTCGAGGGCGCGCGAGAAGATCCTCGGTGAGATGCGGAAGGTCATCGTGGGGCAGAACGGGGTCATCGAGGAACTCCTGACGGCGATCCTCTCAAACGGCCACAGCCTCCTGATCGGCGTGCCGGGGCTCGCCAAGACGCTCATGGTGAGCACGCTCGCTACGGCGCTCGACCTCACCTTCAAGCGCGTCCAGTTCACGCCCGACCTGATGCCTTCCGACATCACCGGTACGGACATCATCGAGGAAGACCCGGCGACCCACGCGCGCAGCTTCAAGTTCATTCGCGGCCCGGTCTTCGCCAACATCATCCTCGCCGACGAGATCAACCGGACGCCGCCGAAGACACAGGCCGCGCTCCTCCAGGCAATGCAGGAGAAGGAAGTGACGTCCGGCGGCAACACGTATCCGCTCGACCTTCCGTTCTTCGTTCTCGCGACACAGAACCCCATCGAGCTCGAAGGGACCTACCCCCTTCCAGAGGCACAGCTCGACAGGTTCATGTTCAGCATCCACGTGGGATATCCGAGCGCGGCGGAGGAGAAGGAGATCGTCGAGTCGACCACGAGCGCGTATGCACCCGACGTCCAGACCATCCTGGGCGCCGCCGACATCCTCGAGCTGCAGAGGCTTGTGCGCCGAGTGCCGGTTCCGGAGCACGTGCTCGAGTTCGCGGTCAGGCTGGCAAGGAGGACGCGTCCCTCGGGCGACTCGCCCGACTATGTGCGGAACTGGGTCTCGTGGGGGGCGGGCCCCAGAGCGTCCCAGTATCTGACCCTCGGCGCCAAGACGCGCGCGATTCTCAGAGGCAAGTACGCGCCGGAGACGGAAGACGTCCGCGCGGTCGCCCAATCCGTGCTACGGCATCGCATCGTCACGAACTTCAACGCCGAAGCGGACGGGGTCTCGGCGGGCGACGTCGTGGAGCGCCTCATCTCCGACGCGGCGTGATCGACGGACGGCACGGAGCGACCATGCCTTCCCCGCCCGGCGAGTTCTGCTCGCAAGGCGAGCGGTGTCTGAGCCGGAGGGGAAGGCAGGGCCGCTCCAAGAAAGACAGGAGCTCATGCCTGACGAGTCCTACAGACGCTTCCTCGACCCCACCGTCGTCTCGAAGCTCGCGACGATGGAGCTTCGCGCGCGGCTCGTCGTCGAGGGTTTCGTGACGGGGCTACACAAGAGCCCGTACAAAGGATTCAGCGTCGAGTTCGCCGAGCACCGCCAGTACATGCCGGGCGATCCCCTGAAACACATCGACGGGAAGGTCTACGGGAAGACCGACAGGTTCTACGTGAAGGAGTACGAGGAGGAGACGAACCTCAGAGGCTACGTCCTGCTCGATGCGAGCGCGTCGATGGCCTACTCGTCGGAAGGGATATCCAAGCTCGAATACTCGCGCTACCTGGCGGCCGCTCTCGTCTACCTGATGTTGAAGCAGCAGGATTCGGTGGGGCTGCTCGTCTTCGACCAGGAGATACGCGAGTTCCTCCCGCCGCGGGCCCACCCCCGCCAGCTTCACGTTCTTCTGTCGGCGCTGGCCGCCGCCGCGCCATCGTCTTCTACGGACATCGGCCTGGTCATACACGACCTAGCGCGACGGATGAGAAAACGAGGGCTCGTCATCCTCATATCCGACCTCCTGGACGACCCCGCGGACATCCTTCCGGGACTCAAGCACTTCAGGCACATGCGTCACGAGGTCGTCGTGTTCCACGTGCTGGATCCGAGGGAGACCGAGTTCGACTTCGACGTGGACGCGACGTTCCGCGACATGGAGACGGGTGAGCTCATGACGACTGAGCCCTTCTCCATCAGAGGTGACTACAGGAACGCGGTGCGGGATTGGATGACGATGCTGCGGCGGGAATGCGCCGAAAGCAGGATCGACTACGTTCCGGTGCTCACGTCGACGCCGTACGATCGTGCTCTGTTCTCGTATCTCGAGAAGAGAAAACGCTTAGGTTAGCCCCGCAGCGACGTCCTCCCCGGGCGTCGAGGCCGGAATGATCGCAGGAGTCGCTCGTTGAACTTCACGTTTCTGAATGCGGCGTTTCTGTTCGGCGCTCTGGCGGCACTCCTCCAGCTCATCATTCACCTGTTCAGTCGCCGCCGGGTCGAGACCGTCGACTTCAGCTCGCTTCGGTTTCTGCGCGAGCTCGAACGGAGGAAGATCAGACGCGTTCGGATCCGACAGATACTGCTTCTCGTCGTTCGCAGTCTCATCATCCTCTTCGTCGCACTTGCCCTCGCGAGGCCGACGCTCTCCGGGGCGCTCGCGGGGGGGCGGAGCCACGCAAGGACGTCGGTCGCAATCGTCCTCGACGAGAGTGGGAGCATGGCGCGTGACGGCGCCCGAGGCACGTTGCTCGATGAGGCGATCGCGGTCGCCGCCCGCGTGGTCGACCTTCTCGACGAAGGGGACCAGGCGTTTCTCGTGACCTGCGCCGCACCGCCGAGGTCGGTGTTGGCAGGCGGCACGTTCAGCCGGGGCACGCTCGTGGAATCGCTCGATGAGTTGGAGCCGACAGCGGCCGCGACCGAGTACGCGGATGCCGTGCGGCTTGGCCTGGAGCTTCTCGACGGGGCCCGGAACCTCAATCGCGAGCTGTATCTCGTGGGCGACATGCAGCGCTCGGGGTGGACGGGACCGGTTCTGACGGCGGGTGGATCGGGTTCCCGCGGGTCCGACGGCGCAGGCGGGTCCGACGGCGAGCGAGCGTCTTCGGGGAAGCGCGCGGCGGACGGAGGCCCATCGGCCTACGTGTTTCCTCTCGAGGGTCCCGTCGGCAACCTTTTCATTTCCGACGTGGCCACGGAACGCAGGTACGGGGGAACGGCTGGCCGCATCGCAGTTACGGCGCAGGTGAAGAACGGCAGCCGGCGTCGGGCGAAGGTGCCGGTCCGCCTCTTCGTCGACGGCGTACAGGTGGGTCGGTCGGGCGTCGACCTGTCGCCCGGGGAGCACGGGACCGCGCAGTTCTCGGTGGCCCTTGACGAGAGCGCCTGGCACTCGGGATGGGCGGAGCTTCCGGACGACGCGCTCGAGATCGACAACAGAAGATACTTCGTTGTGCCCCCGAGACTCACGACGGAGGTCCTGATCGTGCAGGCGGACGGGGAGTTGGACAGGGGGGATGCGTACTACACGGAGCTGGCGTTGGACCCGTCTGGAAACGCCGAGAGGTTCAGTCCGTCCGTCGTTCCCCTGTCTGACCTCATTGCTCAGGACCAGGGCAGGTTTCCCGCCGTCGTCCTCGCCGACGTGGGCAGACTCGACGCGGGCGCCTCCGCGTGGCTGGCCCGGCACGTCGAGACGGGAGGCGGGCTCGTCATCATCCTGGGTGACCGGACGGACGTCCGGGCGTGGAACGAAGGTGAGGTTCCCGGTTCGTCAGTGCTCGTCCTGCGGGAGCCCTTCGAGCGGGAGGCGGGCGTGCGCCTGGCGCCCGCGAGCCGGGGGCATCCGCTCACAGACGGGCTGGTTGTCGGAGAGAGGCTCATAGACGACATCGCTGTGACGAGGGGATTTGCGGCGGACCTCGAGGGCGGCGAGGAGATCCTGGAGTTCCCGGGGATAGGTCCTGCGCTCACGGTCGCGCGGGGTCCGGGGGGAGAGCACGCGGGCGAAGTCGCCGTCCTCCTGACCGCGATAGACCCGCACTGGAACGACCTCCCGCGCAGCGGGTTCCTGGTTCCGCTCCTGCACCGGATCGTTCGGGAGGTCTCCGGAGGTGCGGCTCGCCGCGGCGACGTGCTCGTGGGCGAGGGCCTCGAGGTGATCCTCGCGGATGGGGCGGCTGGCCGCATCGAGGTCACGTTGCCGGATGGCACGACCGCTACGCCGGAGCACCGCGCGGGATCCAGGGCGGTCGTCGCGC
Source organism: Candidatus Eiseniibacteriota bacterium (assembly GCA_030610515.1). Lineage (GTDB taxonomy): Bacteria > Joyebacterota > Joyebacteria > Joyebacterales > Joyebacteraceae > WJLY01. The sequence goes on from JAUWRQ010000013.1 coordinate 8,441, forward strand.
TCGCCGCCGCTACCCTCCCAGGCATCCACACGTTCTCGATGAACGGCACGGTCGTCGCTCTTGGAGTCGTCAACGTCGATCCTGTGGAAAGCGATCTGAGCCCGGCCGACCCACAGGAGATCGGACGACACCTCGAGGGAATCGCGCACCGCTTCATTGACCCTAGTGGTGACATTGGAGCCGGCATACTGGAGGCCAGGCACGGGCGGGAGCTCTGGCGTCTGTTCGTCTACGGGGCGCTCGCCCTTCTTGCGTTCGAGATGTATCTGGCGAGGCAACGAACGGGCTAAGGCTCGGGCGCGCGACGCCAACGCCGCGATTCAGGCTTGAGACGGGGAGGCAACGCTTTGCCGGGACGCATGATCGTCGACATCGCGAGCGGCGCGTCGCTCTTCGAGGATGCTGCGTCCCGCATCGATGGTGGCGGACGCCTCTGGGTCGGCGGACTCATGGGCTCCTCCCGGACGCTCCTTGCGGCCGTCCTTCGCCGCCGCTTCCCGCATCCGTGGGTCGTGATCGGACCCACCGCGTCGGACGCTGAGCACATCTACGATGACCTCGTCACGTTCCTCGGGGTTTCCGATGTTCAGCTCTTCGGGGAGTGGGAGACGCTCGCGTACGAGCGAAGGTCGCCTCTGGCCAGCATCACCGAGTCGCGCCTTGTCACCCTGTCCCGTCTGCAGGCCGGCGAGTCGTTCGTCATTGTAACGACGCCGAAGGCCGTGATGCAGGCGACGCTTCCGAGACGACTGCTCAGGGAGACTACGCGCGTCGTCCGGCGGGGAGTCTCGCTCGACCTCGCGGAGTTCACGAGGTTCCTGATCGACTGCGGATATGGGCGGGTGCGCATGGTCGAGGAATCGGGCGACTTCAGCGTGCGCGGGGGCATAGTGGACCTGCTCTCGTTCGGATACGACGACCCGCTGCGTCTCGAGCTGTGCGGCGACGAGGTGGAGTCAATACGACAGTTCGACGTTTACACGCAGCGGTCGATACGCAAGCTCGAGGAGGCAACCGTACTGCCGCGCAGGGAGGTCGTGCTCGCCGGAGAGGGACGAGGAGAAGTGCGCGCAAGGCTCTCCGAGTCGCACCCCTCCGACTCTGAAGACAGAGACCGCGTCCTCACGGCCCTCGACGCGGGGTTCTACTTCGAAGGTGTGGAGCAATATCTCCCCGCCATCCATCCCGACGCCGAGACGCTCGCCGACTACCTGCCGGAGGAGTCGGGTGCCGTGCTCGTCCGCGAGGACGAAGTCTGGGACCGCGCGGAGCTACTGTCACTCGAGGCGGCGAAGATCTACATGGACAAGAGAGAAGAGGTCCCTCTCTGCGAACCGGAGTCACTGCTCGTTCCGTTCGAGCGATTGCCCCGGAAGCTGGGGCGGCGGTCGCTCGTTGCCACGGGCCTGGTCCCCAGCGGCAGGATCGAGGGACTCGAGCGCATCGAGATCCCCGCGAAGCTGCAGGAGTCGTTCGGTTCCGACATGGACCTTCTGCGCGCACGGCTGAGCGGACTCTCGC
>JAUWRQ010000140.1 GCA_030610515.1 Candidatus Eiseniibacteriota bacterium
ATCACGGCGCGCTGGCTCTCGAAGAGAGTCTCAGATGAAGTGACGATCGTCTTCGGCCGCACGGGCGAGCCCGCGGCGAGGTTGGCGACGGCGAGCAGGAACACCGAGGACGGGTAGCCATGCAGAAGCTCCGGCCTGAACCTCTCAAGCGCCTCTATGTAGGCCGGCAGGTGCTCCTCGGCGAGGTGGTACGAACTCATGAGGAGCCAGTGATTGGCGAAGTCCCGCACCCAGAATGGCGGTCTCTTGACGTCCGTTCCGGTGACCGGGTGTCCCGCGCAGGACGCCCACTTCCCGAGGAACGTCGCACCCGCCCATTCGTAGCTCTGGACCCGGAACGCGTACTCGCGCTGGAAGCTCTCGAGCGACTCGGGGAACCTGAGTCCCTGGCCGGTCGTTCCGCTCGTGTGGGACCACGAGACGTCGAGCTTCTGGACCTCGTCCGAGACGAGCGACTCGATGTTGTCGCGCGCGTCGCTCTTGGTGAGAATGGGCAGGGCCAGAAGATCCTCCGAGCCCTTATAGTTCTCGGGTCTGAACCCCGCCGTCGCGAAGCACTCTCTGTGGAATGCCGAGTGGTCTCGGGCGTAGATGAGGAACTCCCGGACCCGTTCGGCCTGAAGCCGCCCGAGTGTCTCGCTGTCGTGCCACTGCGAGCTCTCGAGCTCGGCCCGATAGCGCCTGAAGTGTGAACCGTAGCGCTTGAATCGCTGGATCCCTCCGTAGACAGAGGCCACCCCACAGCGCACTGGGTAGGGGAGGCGGTGATAGAGCCGCTTCTGCAGGTGGGAGCTGTAATTCATCTCTTCCTCTCGACGAAACCCACCCAGCCGAAATGCGGACGGAAGCCGAGGTGCGGGGCCTCTCCGAGCTGCTCCAGCGAGCCGCTCCACGCGTCGTCGTTCGAGCGCACCTCTACCGATTCCGGTCCGGTCCCGGCGACGCGGTGCGGCGCCTCGTCGAAGGCCCGGCGAAGGAGGGAGAAGCGCCTCCAATCGAGGCCCATGATCGTGGCGCCCACGGAATCGACTGCCACCGGATCGAAGCCGGCGATCACGACGCCGGACGGGCGCTCGTCGCCGGAGAGGGGACCGTTCCCCTCCATACCGATGATGCCGTCGATGACCGAGAAGTACCGCTTGCGCGTGTCGGTGAGGTTGCCCTGTGGGTCCGCGTAGAGCAGGATGCGGTTCAGGTCGAGGGTCATGCGCCAGCACGTGTCGTTCCCGTGCCAGTTGCCGCTCCGGACGACCTGGTCCGTGGACCCGAAGATGCGGTAGGCGAGTCCCTTTGTCATCCGGCCGAGGGCGATGAAGAAGCGGTTCTTCTCGAGCATCCTCTTCTTGGCGCCGAGCACGAACTTGTTCTCGAGCTTCGTCCTGGCGCCGCCTGCGTCGAACTGGTCCCCGTTGTCGTCGGGCGAACCGAGTGCGTAGTGAGGGAGCCAGTTCTTCTGGCCGTTGATGCCGACCAGGTTCTTGAGGCTCAGGGTGACGCCGACCTTCTTGTGCGTCTTGAACTTCGGGAGGCAGATGAAGACGTCGGCCTCGAGGGCGCTCCGCGAGATCATGTACTCGTGGACGCCACCCGAATGGTGGCGGTTCGTCTCCTCGATGTCGTAGAACGAGCCGTAGTACTTCTTGCCTTGTCCGTCCTTCTCCGTGAGCCAGCTCTCGGAGCCCAGGTCGCAGCGGGCGTTCCCGCGTGGGTCGCCCTCGAGTTCCACGGTGTCGACGTAGACGCCGCTCTGCTTGACGCGGTACTTGTCCCTCAAGTCGAGGAACGCAAGCTCGATCCCACACCTCTCGCGATAGAACGCCTGCAGCTCGTCGACGCCGATGTGCGCCCGGATGCGCTCGATGGGGGAGTCCTCCTGGCACCCGTCGGCGAGGATGATGCGTCCCTCTCCCTTGAGTGCTAGGACGACGTAGTCGGCCACCGCGCGGATGACCGAGCCGTGAGTCGTGAGCCCATGCCACGCGTCACTGTTGTCCTGGCGGTCGGATATCAGGTTAGGTTTCAAGAGGACGGTGTCGCCGGGCCTGACGACCTCGCCCAGTGGGTTCCACTCGGGGGTTCCGAAGCGCTCCGAGTCCAATCCCATCACGCGGAAGCACTCGCGCACTCCGCGGTAGCCTCCGTTCGCGGGGTCGGTCTTATCGTCGAACGGAATCTCCGGGAAACGCTCGGGCGGGTGAAACGGAGCGATGTCAGTGTAGCCCGCCGTCTCGTCGTGGAAGATGCCAACTCTGTTGCCCATCGTGTCTCCCTCTTCGGGTGTGGCCCGGCGTCGGGTGAGATCTAGCGGCGCGACATCGCCTGCCGCCACACACGACCGAAGCGCTCGCACACTCGGTCCAGCTCGTACTCGTCTGTCACCTCTTGCCGGTTCACGGTTCCCATCCGGAGACGGAGCGCCGGGTCTCCTGCGAGCGCGAGAGTGGCCTCGGCCAGGGCATCCGCGTCGGCCACGGGGACCATGAGGCCGTTCACCCCATCCTCGATGATCTCCGGCACGGCCCCGACGGGCGTGGCAACGACCGGAAGGGCTCTCGCCATCGCCTCCAGCAACGAGTTCGGGAAGCCCTCGCCGTGTGACGGGATGAGGAACATGTCGGCGCGCTGGTATTCGACGTCGAGCGCATCGCGGTCGAGGGTGCCGAGCGGCTCGATGACGTCGTCGAGACCGGATTCGACGACGCGCTCGCGCACCTCGGAAGGTGTCGCCACGCACCGGACGTGCACCCGCCCGCGAAGCCGCGGGGCCATCGCCAGCAGCTCGTCGATCCCCTTGCGTGCAGGCTCCGTGCCGCAAATGAAGAGAGCAGCCACGGGGCCCTCTTCTTCGGGCCGTTCGGGAGGCGCAGGCGGCGCAGGCACGCCGTTCGTGATGACCGTGAGCTTCTCAGGGTCGGTGAGGCGCCCGAAGTACTCGCGCCAGTATCCGGATTGGACGACGATCGCGTCTGACAGATCGAGCGACCGGCGGATGAACGATCGCGCCCGTTCGGAGCTCGCCTCGTAGAACCTGTCGAAGGCTCCTCCGAACCTCACGACTGCGGTGCGCCCCAGAAGCCGGGTCATGACGACGTAGAGGGAGGCCTCCCAGAAGGCGAAGTAGTCGGAGGACTGGATCTGCGCGACGCGGGCTCCGGAGCCGAGGAGCACGAACGGGTAGGAGAGCGCGTGCCAGACCGTCACGGCAGCGCTCTGGAACGCACGGCCGATTCCACCCTGAAGGAAGCCGGCGTACGAGACCTGGCCACTGTACGGCGTCTTCCTGACCGGCCTGCTCGTCGTGTGGCGCACGAACTCCCACTCCTCCTTCTGGGAGGAGCCCATGAGATTGAGCATGAAGGTGGTGACGCCGCCCGTTGTAGGCGGAAATGGGCCGACCACCATCACGCGCGGCCTGTCAGCCATGGGGTATCTCCGCAGTTCTCTCTCACTTCCTCTCTTGCTACGACACTCTAACATAGCCGGGCGAGCCGTCACAGTCGAAGCGTCGCCCCGACGCCGCGTTGGTTCCGGCCTGCTTCGAGGCCGCGTCGGCCCCGGGTCTGCCGCAAGGCCGCGTCGCCCCCGCCTTCCGCCGTCCCCCGCAGGTCGTGGCGGGAACGTCCGCAGTCTGGTATGATAGACTTGACGAACAGAGGCACGGTGCTGATTCAACCCGCTCGTGAACCGGAGGGCAGATGAGGGTACTGCGGACGATCGTGCAGACGCTCTTTCTCGCGGGTGTCGTGGCGCTTCTCGCGAGAGGGCTATCCGGCCTCACGCCGAACACGTGCGAGACTTACTGTCCGTTCGGCGGTCTCGTGGCCATCTTCCCGCTCGCGAAGTACAGGGCCTACACCTGCGCCCTGACGGAGTTCAACGTAGCGCTCCTCGTCTCTCTCATCGTGCTGACGTTCGCGACGAAAAAATCGTTCTGCTCGTGGATCTGTCCGCTCGGTACCGTGCAGGAATGGATCGGCCGCGCGGGGAAGAAGGCGTTCGGGCGCTACATTCGCGTACCGTCCATGCCGGACAAGACGCTCATGCTCCTCCGGTACGCCGTCCTCATCGCGGTACCGGTCTTGACGTATACCGTCTGGAAGTACGACCTCGGTTTCCGGGCGTTCGATCCCTTCTACATTCTCTTCACGTGGGGAGGGCATGAGACGGCGGCGTTCTCCGTCTACATCGTGATTGGCGTGCTCGCCGCCGCGTTCTTCCTGCCGTTCGCGTGGTGCCGTTACCTCTGTCCACTGGGAGCCGCGATGGACCCGCTGTCGCGCGCGGGCGGGCTCAGGCTCAGGCGGAACGCCGAGACATGCACCGACTGCGGACGTTGCGACAAGGCGTGTCCGCACGCGATCCCGGTGTCGAGCGTCGAGGAAGTCACCGCGCGCAACTGCACCAACTGCATGGAGTGCGTCGAGGAGTGCCCGGAGAAGGGTGCGCTCGAGCTCTCCTGGTTCGGGAAGTAGCAGCGCAAGCGGTGCGGACATGACCGTTCCGTGCCGGCGCGGAGGCCGACCTCGGAAGTCCTCCGGCTCGCGGACACCCCTCGAAGGAGCAGCGCATGAAGAAGACGATCCTCATTCCCGTGGCGATAGTCGTGCTCATTCTGCTCGCCTTCGCGACGACGAATGCGTACCGCGTGCCCTCGGTCGAGCTCACGTTCGTCGAGACCAGGCCGGGCAGCGTCGAGACCGTGGCTCTGACGGTCCAGGGCATGACGTGCAGGGGCAAGTCGATGACGTGCGCGGGGCAGATCGAGAACCTCCCGGGCGTCGTCAGCCTGACGACGTACGTGCGAACCAACACCGCCATCATCGAATACGATCCCAAGGTCACCGACGTCGAGGAGATCAAGGCTGCGATCTGCGAGCCCATCGTCTACGAAGGCAAGACGTACCACCTATTCGACATCGACTGAGCGGTCCGAA
>JAUWRQ010000117.1 GCA_030610515.1 Candidatus Eiseniibacteriota bacterium
GCTCATCTCGGAGCCGAGCTGGGAGGAGCGCACGGCCAGCCTCGGGCGCTCGCCGGTCGACGAGCTCCGAGAGGAACTCGCGCGCGCAGCAGAGCTCGGCCGCGCGGGCGGGAAGCCGTGGGACGCGGGTGTCACGTTCCGGTACTCCCGCGGGGCAGATCCCGACCAGAGCACGTACTGGCTCGACGGAGACCTCGCGCTTTCCCTGACGGCGAACTGGCGCGTCAACTACAGCGTTCACTACGATGTCAAGGAACAGGAGGTCGCGAGCCAGGAGTACAGCATCTACCGGGACCTTCACTGCTGGGAGGCGCAGTTCACGCGCCGGTACTACGATGGGGAGTGGCAGCACTACTTCCGCGTCAGCGTGAAGGCACTTCCGGAGATCCAGGCGGAGAGCGGCGGGAAGCACCTCAGGCGCGGCATCCGCTGACCGAGACTGCCCCACTTTTGTTGTGTGTCTCCTACATAGACAATGCGCTCCGCCCTGGAGCTGACGTCCCCGGAAGGGGAGTTTTTCGGACAATTGCTATTGACAGCATGTGGAGCGTGTTGTAGCTTGTCCCGAACTTAGGGACGTTCTAGCTTCCGGGTACGTTGGCCGTTGGCTGAAGGGGGGAGTCGGATGAACAAGGCTGAACTGGTTGAGGCTCTGGCTTCGAGAACCGGTCTCACGAACAAGGCTTCCAAGGACGTGATAGATGCGCTCTTCTCCGTGGACGGCGGCATTCTCGCGGGAGGGCTCAAGAAGCGAGAGAGAATCCAGATCACAGGTTTTGGGACCTACAGCGCGGACCACAGGCCCGCCCGTGACTGGCGGATCCCCGGGACCGACAGGACGAAGCACGTCGAGGCCCATTACTATCCGAAGTTCAAGGCAGGGAAGTCCCTGAAGGAATTCGTGAAGTAGGGTCAGACAAAAGAGAGTACTTGACTCGCGAGGCAGAGAGCTCAAGGGCTCTCTGCCTCGCTGTATTCGTGAGAGATGAACGGTCGCTTCGAGCAGGTGCCGGAGCCGCCTTGCGGGGCGACGACGACGGAGACCGAACGGTCGAACGACGACACCGGGAGTGACACATGCAGCGACTGCTTGCGGAAGTCAGGAAGAAGGAGCTGGAAAGGCGCTACCGAGCGAAGAATGGCCTGGAATACGGGCGCTACACGCTCAGGGTCAGGGTCGTGGGGTCGGCCGTAGATGCGCTGACCGTGCCAAGAAGGGTGGTCGGGCGGGACACGAGCGTGAGGCGGGATTTCCTCATGCCCTGGGTGGTGAAGAAGGGCGACCTCGTGGCTCTGGGACCGGACGAGAGCGCCAGACTCCTCAAGCCCAGGCGGGCCAGGCTCGCGGAGGGTCTTCCGACGGGAGCCTGTGTCAGGGCCGAGTTCGGGGACGTGGACCGAGACGGATACAAGGAGGACGTCATGGCGAATCGGTTCGCCCGCGCCGTCCTTGCGCCCCATCGCGGGGCGAGGCTCTCGTCACTCTCGGGTCCCGACGGGGTCGACCGATTCGCTCATCCTTTCGACTACACAATGGCCGGGAAGTACATCCTGCTGGGAGGCGCGGAGCAGCTGATCGTTGAGGACGGTTCGCCGGGCGAGATATGGAAGTCCGAGTTCGACCGCACGGTCGACGAGGAGAGCCCAGAGATCTTCGAGGCCACCTACGTGCGGAAGCTCAAGAGTATCAAGGGATTGAGGGTCGCCACGACCGTGCGGATGGAGCCCGATCTCCCGGGCGTTCTGGGGACCTATGACGTTCGGTACGACGGCAAGCCCGCGCCGGACGAACCAGATGACGGCGCCGACGATTCCGCGAAACCCGGCGGCTCGGAGAGAAACGGGGACGAGCAGGAGAAGAAGAAGGACGAGACGGAGGTGACGTTCGCCCTCAGGCTCGCCACGGCAACCCCGGGCGAGACGCCTTCCCTCAACGTCTTCGAGATACCATGCGCCGACGGCGTCCACCTCGTGCGGTACCACCCGCCCGGCTTCGGGCGGCGGTGGCGGTGGCGCGACTGGAGAGACGAGCACTTCGGTCTCAGGGGCGGCTTCTTGGTTTCGAGGAACGAGGTGTCCGGGAACGTCCTGGTCGTGCTCTTCAACGGGCGACGCGCGAGCTTCGTGAGCGTCCGCCCTGACTACACGGGTCCGGAGGTAGGGCTCGTTCATCGGACCAGGAAGCTCGGCAAGGGGCGTGGGTTCCGACTGGGGGTGACCTTTCTCGTGGGGGACGCGGTCGCCGTGGGGCGCGGTTCCATGCTCCTGGCATCGCTAGGGAGCCCACACCGCGGCAGACGTCCATTGGCGCTGACGCTTCGGACGGGAGCGTCTCCCGACCGGGTCCGCGCGCGCGTGACGTCGCGCGAGGGGTCGGAGGCGCTTACCCTCCGGAAGCGGAGCCTGCCGGAGGCCGGGGACGTCTACACTGGCATTCTTGAACTGCGACGAGGGGCGTTTCCGCTGACCGTGAGTGTTACCGACGGCAAGGTGCGTCTCTCTCTGGAGCTGGAGGGATAGATGGGCGCCATTCTTTCGCCGCTCACGGTCGGTTACGACTGGGAGATGGCGGTACTCAAGAAGACCGGCGAGAACGTGAAGGAGAAGGACGTGGAGCGCCTGGCGGACGAGATCCGCATGCGTATGCCCTGGGCTCAGCCCGGAACCGACCTGGAACTCATCGAGAGCAGGGTCGGCCGCGTCGGGAGCTTCGACGAGCTCGTCCGGAAGAGCGAGCGCTTCGACGAAGAGCTCAGGAAGGCGCTCGACAAGCATGGATGGTCGCTTCTGCGCGGCGGATCGCGCCCCTTCGAGAGGGAGCCCGTGGGTGCTCACATCCACGTGGGCACGTTCGGGAGGTGGGAGGACGCGGCCCGCGTGCAGAACGGGATGGCGAGATACGTGGCCCCTCTGGCCGCCCTGATGGCCAACAGCCCCGTCTACCGCGGAAGGTCCGGCGACTACAAGAGCTATCGAGTGGCGTCGCTGGCCGAGTGGTGCTCGGTCCCACAGCAGATCGTGGAGCCTGCCCTGTCACAGCCGTCGTGGGGCGAGGACGTCTGCAACAAGTTGGCATGGGGTTCGACCGTCGAGCTGCGCGCGTGCGACAGTACCTGCAGCACGCGCCTCATGTGCGAGGTCGTGGCGCTGGTCGCGGGGCTCATGTGGCACGTGGCGGAGCGCGGGGAGGAGCACCTGCCCTCGCGCGAGGACTACGATTCGATCATGGACAACCGATGGCGCGCGGCCAAGTACGGGCTGCAGGCGGTGTTCGTGCTGGATGGCGAGGAAGTGGCGGCCGACGCGCTATTGACAAGGATGGTCGGATTGGCGGAGGATGGTATGCGCGTACTGGGCGTGTCGGGACGGGAGCTTGGGGTCATCCGGTCGATGATCGCGAAGCGACAGACCCAGGCCGACTTCCAGCTGGCCGTGTTCGAGGCCGAGGGAGGAGACGCCCATCGTCTGACCAGGACGCTGGCGAACATCCAGAGAGACACCAAGGCCTTCGAGAAGTACCTGAGAAGGGCGCCCACGCTTCCCGCTGCGGCTCCCGGCGACCACGCTCGCGAGATCCTCATGTCCATCGGCAGGGAGACTCCCTACTCCGTTCTCGTGCGCAATACGCCGCTCTCGCCCGCCAGGCTCGACGACATGCTGACGCGGTTCGTCGACGAAGGCGCCCTCGTGGAAGGCAGATCCGAGATGGGTGTGCGCCACTACACGCGCACTGATGTTCCGTAGAGCCGCGCGACGCGGCGCGGGGCCGGCGGTCCCACGCGGCCGGTGGACCTTAAGGAGCGTGCCATGGGTGAAGTGACAGGGGTTCTCGATCTCCTCGGGGCTCTCTTCAGGCTCTTCGGTCTGGACCAGAGCGCCTGGTTCCCCACGCTCTCGCTCCTCGTTCTCTTCTTCCTCATTGCGGTGCCGATCGGCCTTCTTGCGCAGAGCAGGAAGGTGACGACCGGACGGGAGGGGATGATGGGCCAGACGGGCGTCGCTCTGACGGATCTCGATCCCGGTGGGCGCGTGTACGTTCACAGCGAGTACTGGAACGCGAGATCCACGAACGCGATTCCCGAGGGTGCGACGGTCGTGGTCGTGTCCGTCGACCGGTTGGTGCTCGTCGTCGAGCAGGTCAAGTAGGAGGTAGACATGGGCGGGATTCTGATTCTCGTGCTTGTGGTGCTGGTCCTTCTCGCGAAGTCGATCTATGTGCTTCGCGAGTACGAGCGGGGCGTCGTGTTCCGGCTCGGACGGCTTGCCGGGGTACGCGGTCCCGGTTTCATTCTCATCGTCCCGTTCATCGACAGGCTCGTGCGGGTCAGCCTCCGCATCGTGGCCATGGACGTGCCGCCGCAGGACGTCATCACGAAGGACAACGTGTCGGTCAAGGTGAACGCCGTCGTGTACTTCCGTGTATTCGAGCCCGACAAGGCCATCATCGAGGTGCAGGACTACAACTACGCCACGTCTCAGCTCTCTCAGACGACGCTCAGGAGCGTCATCGGCGGGGCGGAGCTGGACGAGCTCCTGGCAGCGCGCGAGAAGATCAACCGGGAGCTCCAGACGATACTCGACAAGCAGACCGACAGCTGGGGCATCAAGGTCTCGGCCGTCGAGGTCAAGCACGTCGACCTGCCCGAAACGATGCAGCGCGCCATCGCGCGTCAGGCCGAAGCGGAAAGGGAGCGTCGCGCCAAGATCATCCACGCCGAGGGCGAGCTGCAGGCATCCGAGAAGCTGTCCGGCGCGGCCCGCGTCCTTGCAGCCGAGCCCACGTCGATTCAGTTGCGATTCCTGCAGACGCTCTCCGAGATCGCGGTGGAGAAGAACTCCACGATCGTCTTCCCGGTGCCCATCGACATCATTGAGCACTTCCTCGGCCCGAAGAAGAAGGGCGGCGAGTAGCCAAGGGTCCGAAGGTACGTAGCGACGCGTCCCGGGGCGGGCAGGAAGAGCCCGAGGCTGGAAGTACAACGAGCGCATCCATTCCGAGAGGGGCGGGCCCGGCCCGCCCCTCACAGTCAGAGCGGGAGTCATCGCTTCCGGATCGGGGCGACATGCTGTTCAAGGGCGCGAAACGCCAATGGGAGCTCGAGCCGGTTGACGCCGGCGTCGTTCGCGACATAGAGAACGGACTCGGTGTGACCGGGCTCCTGGCGCACGTGCTCGCGGCGCGTGGTTCGGGCTCTTCCGAGGAGGCCGAGGACTTCCTGGCCGCGGGCGACGCGGAGTTCGCCGACGCCCGTCTCTTGCCCGGCGCCGACCGCGTGGTCGCGCGCGTCGCCCGGGCGCTCGA